>NZ_CAAAFS010000062.1:0-4318 GCF_900634755.1 Protofrankia symbiont of Coriaria myrtifolia | reverse complement strand
CCCCCGTTTCCTGTCGACCCTCGACCGCTTCGGCGAGAAACTGGTCAGTGACAGCCTGGTACGCCGTTACGCGGCGGACGGCAGCGACGGGCTGCACGGGGACGAGGGCACCTTCAACCTGTGCTCGTTCTGGTACGTCGAGGCGCTCACCCGGGCCGGCCGGGTCGCCGAGGCCCGGCTGGTGTTCGAGAAGATGCTGACCTACGCCAACCACGTGGGCCTGTACGCCGAGGAGATCGGGCCATCCGGGGAGGCGCTGGGCAACTTTCCGCAGGCGTTCACCCACCTCGCCCTGATCAGCGCTGCCCTCCACCTGGACCGGGCCCTCGGCTGACCCCGAAACGGGCTTCTGGCTGGCCGAACGCCCTGACCGAACGTCACGTCCGGTGGGCGGGCAGCCGGCCTGCCCGGCGGGCTGGTCTCCTCCCGGCAACGGCCAGGTGACATTCTCATCCCGAGGGAAAGTCCGCCGGTAGCCGACATGTTGCTGACGTCTGCCCGATCCCCCGGCAGGATGGTTGGTACACGTGGCTCACCGGGGTGGGACACGCCGGACGCCGGCGGATGGCCCGGCTCCGGCGGGCCGGACGCGCCGGCAGGGGCGGGGCGGCGGCCGAGGCAGGCCAGGGACGAGGGACAGGGGGCGCGACGATGGCGGGACTCGACGGTTTCCGGGTCGTGGTGGCATCCGGGCATGAGGCCGGGACCGGTGTGGTGGTTCGCCTGTCGGACGTTCTTGTCGTCGCCAGCACCGGTCGCCCTGGCACGTCGGACATGACCAAGACGCTGCTGGCGCTGTGTGCCGAGGCGGCCGGCGAGGCAGGGCCGGTCTCGGGGACGGGCCGGCGGCTGGTGCGCCGGGTCGCCGGGCTGCTCGTCGACGCCGATCCGGAGGTGGTACCCGACTTCGCCCTGCTGGCGGAGGTCGGCGACCGGCTGGCCGTGCTGATCCACGGCGCGATGGAGGTGGCCGTCCACGGCCCCACCCCGCTCACCCTCTCCGGGATCGAGTCGGCCACCTGGGTGGACCGCCTGCTGCCGGCCGGGCTCGCCCGCCTGGACATCGGCCCGGCCGGCACGCTCGGACCGGCCGGTGTCGGCAGCGTCGACAGCGTGGCGAACAACCCGGCTGCCGACGCCTTCCCGCTGGACCTGCGGATCGGGGCGGTACCCGGTATCGGGGTGAGCCTGGTGGCCAGCAGTGGGCCCGTGTTCGTCCCGCCCCGAGGGGCCGAGGAGGACTTCGCCGCCGGCTTCGGCGGGCCGCACAACCCGATGACCGAGGCGGCGCCGATCCCGTCGGTGGACGCCGCGCCGGCCAGGGGCCCCGCCGACGGGTCGGTGTCGAGCGCTCCGCCGGCCCTGACACCGCTGCGCAGCAGGGAGCCGGAGCACGGCAGGGAACAGGAGCACGGCAGAGAGCAGCAGGAGCACGGCAGAGAGCAGCAGGAGCTCAACACCGCTGCCCGGCTGCGTGCCGCCGAGCCCACGCAGGCAGAGGACTTCGCCACGCTCACCGCCACGAACGACGACCCGCCGACCGAACTCGCCGGGCGCGCCCCGGACGCACACGTCGAGGACACCGAGAGCGAGGCGCTGACCGAACTGCCCGGCCGAGGCTTCGACGTCGCCGACCTGTTCGACGACCAGGACGCCCCGACCATGCTGCCGGGCAACTCCGAAGCCCAGGTCGAGGGCATCCTCTGCGCCAACGGCCACTTCAACCACCCGGCCGCGCCCTACTGCACCGAATGCGGCTGTCCCTGGCCCAGCAGACCGGCAACCCCGTCCGGGGGCCACGGCCGACCATCGGGGTGATCGTCTTCGAGGACGGCCGGACCGTCAACGTCGACAAGGACATCGTGATCGGCAGGCAGCCCGACCGGGACGACGCCGTCCGGGCCGGCCGCGCGCTTCCGTTACTGGTCGAGGACGGCGAGAGCGCGGTTTCCCGCGTCCACGCCGTCATCACGCTCAACGGCTGGGACGCGGTGATCGCGGATCAGGGCTCCGCGAACGGTACCTACATCGCCCCGCCCGAGGCGACCGTGTGGACCCCGCTGAACCCGCACGAGCCGGCTCCGCTGGTCCCCGGGACCAGGGTCCAGGTGGGCAAGCGGACGTTCGTGTTCAACTCCCAGATGCAGATCTGACCGCGGTGGCCGACGACAGCACGGACGGCGCGACAGCGGAGCGGGCCACCGACGCGGCCACGCCCGCCGGTGGGCGTGCGGACGGGCCCGTCGGCGGGCCCGCAGGCCGGATTCGGCCGCGGGCACGGGCATCCTGGGTGGCGCTGCTGGCCGTGGTGGCGTTCGCGCTGGTGGCGGCCGGCGCGGGCCTGCGGGGGCTCGTCGACCGTCCACCGGGCGCGGACTCGGTGGACGCCGGGTTCGCCTACGACATGTCCGCCCACCACGCCCAGGCCGTCCAGATGGCGATGGTGGAGTTCCGCGCCGGCGCAGATGCCACCCAGCGCAGTGTCGCCCAGGACATCGCGCTCACCCAGCAGCGGGAGATCGGCATCATGTCGGCCTGGCTGACCAGCTGGGGCCTGCCGCAGGTCTCGACCGCACCGCCGATGCGGTGGATGCGGGACAGCGGCGGCCATGCTGGTCACGATGCCGGTCATGATGCTGGTCACGACGCCGCGGGCGGCGGTTCGCCGGCCGACACAGCCAGTACGGCCGGCACGGCTCCCGCCGGCTCGTCGCGGATGCCGGGGATGGCCACCGACGCCGAACTGGCCCAGTTGTCCACGACGCAGGGCCGGGAGCTGGACGTCCTCTTCCTCACGCTCATGATCCGCCACCACCGCGGTGGGATCGCGATGGCCCAGTACGCGGCGGCCCAGGCGCAGGAAGCGAACGTCCGGGCCCTGGCCAGGGCGATGGTCATCAACCAGGCCGTCGAGATCGACCAGATGCAGGCCGACCTGCGCGCGCTCGGCGCTCCCCCGGCCTGACTTCGCCTGCCGTGACGACCCGCCCCGGCGCCATCCGGCCGCCCCGCCGGTCCGGTCGCCCGGGGCCATCCGGCCGGCTGATCCGGCCATGCCGCAGCATCCTCGGCCAGCCGGCCGATTCGGCGGTGCCACCGGGCCGATTCGGCGGTGCCAGCGGGCAGAACCGGCAGGCCGCCCCGCGCCGTCCGGTGGCGTCCTCCGGTGGTGTCGACCTCCGGGAGGGCACGCTGCGGTGACGGTGCTGGGTAGCCGTCCGCGAGGCCGGGCCGGCAGATCCGTGTCGCCAGGCTGACAGGCCGCCAAACCGGATCATATTCATGATTTTTTTATGTTGCTCGTGCAACATCCGACCTATGTGGCCAGCAGCGGACCCCAGCGCCCCGCGCCAGATGCCACAGACCGGCCACAACCCGCCACAGAACTACAAGCAGTCACAGAGCCACCAGGAGCGATCAATGGTAGCCGACGCCTCCCGTCCGGCAGACCCACCGCAGCAACCGCCGAGCCAGCCGGGCCCACCACAGCAGTCAGGCCCGCCGAGTCCGCCGAGTCCGCCAGGTCCGCCGGATCCGCCGGGCCCGTCGAAGAAGAAGCGGCCGCGCTGGGTGAAGGGCGTGGTGATCGGCGTGGTGGTCCTGGCCGCCCTCGTGGTCGGCGGGCCGTTCGTCTACATCAACTTCATCGAGGGTGATCCGCCAGCCGAACTGTCGCTGGACAGCGCGACGGCACCTGGCAGCGCCACGGCCAGCCCGGCCACCGGCGGCATGACCGCCTACACCACCATCGACGGGACGTGGACGGTGGCCGCCGGCTCGCAGGCCGGTTACCGCGTCAAGGAGGTCCTGTTCGGGCAGGACACCACCGCGTCGGCCGGACATCGTCCGTCACCGGGAAGCTGGTCGTCGACGGCACCACCGTGCCGTCCGCCGACTTCAGCGTGGACGTGGCCACCATCACCAGCGACCAGTCTCAGCGCGACAACCAGTTCCGTGGCCGGATCATGGAAACGTCCCAGTTCCCCACGGCCAGCTTCAGGCTGACCCGGCCGATCGACCTCGGGTCGGTGCCCGCCGAGGGCGAACGGAAGACCTACCAGGCAACCGGCGAGCTGACCGTGCACGGTGTCACCAGGACCGTCACCGTCCCGCTGGACACCCAGCTCACCGGCGGGCAGATCCGGGTCAGCGGGCAGATTCCGGTCACGTTCAGCGATTACGACATCGACTCACCGAACGTCGGCGGGATCCGGGTCGAAGACAACGGGATCATCGAGGTTCTGCTCAACTTCGCCAAGTCCTGAGCCCGCACCACCAGGCCCTGTGCCCCCACCAGGCCCTGTGCCCCCGCCAAGCC
>NZ_CAAAFS010000061.1:0-3633 GCF_900634755.1 Protofrankia symbiont of Coriaria myrtifolia | reverse complement strand
GGATCATGCTCTGTGCGGATGATCGTGGACGGCGCCCCCGGTGGCCCGGCCCCGTGGAACAGCTACGGTCAGGACGTCGTGGCCGGCGGGCCGCCGCCGGCCCGGGAGAACGGCTGCAGCCGCGTGACCAGGCCGCGGACCTCGGCCGCCGCGGCGGCGATGGTCTCCTCGGGGATACTCGGGGAGGCACCCTCCAGCAGGACCTCGAGCGCGGACAGCCGCTCGGCGATCTCGGCCATCAGGTCGAAGTCGCGGACCCTCGCCCGGGCGAGCTCTGCAAGCCGCTCGTTCTTCTCGAACAGCTCGACGAACACCGTGACCTTCGCGCGCAGCAGCCACGGGTCGAACGGCTTGGCGATGTAGTCGACCGCGCCGACGGCGTACCCACGGAACGCGTGGTGGGGCTCCCGGTCGATCGCGGTGAGAAAGATGATCGGAGTGTCCCGCGTCCGGCCACGCTGTTTGATGCGGTGCGCGGTTTCGAAACCATCCATGCCCGACATCTGGACGTCCAGGAGGATCACGGCGAAATCGTCCACCAGGAGGCGTTTGAGGGCGTCCTCCCCCGACGACGCGGTGACCAGATCCTGGTCGAGGGAGGCCAGGATCGCCTCGAGGGCCATCAGGTTGTCGGGCCGGTCGTCCACCAAAAGGATCTTGCTACGCGGACGTTCCGTGCCGTGCGCATCCTCGGCGTCCACCGCGCCCACGAGGCTGCCCTTGCGCTCGGTCACCTGCCCGCCTCCTCGCCCACGGCGCATTGCCAGCTTTGGGGACATGCGTCAAAACCCAACCGTACAAGCCCCCTCAAGCGGTCAGGCATCCGCGACCACACGCCTTCCGCAATACTCACGTTCCGTTCCCAGGAAGTATCGCCGACAAAACATCCGATCCAGGCACCCGGTCCAGACGAAGTCCTGCCGGTCGCGGCGCCCACCGTACCCGTGTGGGCCGGTACCGGCGCGTACCTCGCGGGCCGTTACCGGTATCCCTGCCCACCGGCCCCCGCGTCGGCGGACAGGCAAACAGGCGGACAGGCGGACATCGGCGGCTCCGAGGCTCCCTTCCATGCCCACCCGGACGCGGCCGCCCACGAGGTGCGACCACAGACGGATGCGACTTACCGGATGCCGTTCAGCGCCATGCGGCCGCCTACAGCTGCGACCGCATGGCGCTGAGCAGATGCCTGAGGTCGACCGGTTTGGTGATGTAGTCGGTCGCGCCCGCCTCGAAGCTCTTCTCCCGGTCACCCGGCATCGCGTTCGCGGTCAGCACCACGATCGGCAGGGCGGCGAAGGCAGGCATCTGCCGGATCGTCGACGTGGTCTCGTTCCCGTCCAGACCCGGCAGCATCACGTCCATCAGCACCAGATCGATCATCGAGCCCTCCTGCTGGAGCAGCCGGATCGCGTCATGGCCGTTGTCCGCGTACAGCACCCGCATGCCGTGCATCTCCAGCGCGCTGGTGAGGGCGAACACGTTGCGGACGTCGTCGTCGACGACAAGCACGGTCGCGCCGACCAGCGGGTCGGTCTCGTCCAGCCCGTTGACGGGCTCGGGGCGGGCGAACTCCTCGGGCGCTTCGGTGAGGAAGGACATACCGGTCGTCACCAGCCCTGTCACGCCCGGAACCGAACGCGACGAACGGCGTGCCGCCGGCACCGACAGCGCACCCGGCCCCTCCGCGGCGGATCCGTTCCTGGCCGGTCCGTCCTTACCCGATCCCGCCTGGCTCGACCAGGTCGTGGCGGCCGGCTCGGGGTCGGCATCCTCGCCCGGCACCCCGGCGGAACCGACCGGCCGGCCGGCCAACCGGGATCCCTCCAGCGGATGCCTGCCCTGTGCGCCCGCCGGCCGGCGCGACGCCGCCGCGCGGGGCTCCCCGGACAGCATGATGGTTCCCTCGTTGTCCCCGGGGGTGGTGGAGGGCAGGACCTCCGAGGGCATCACCGACGGTACGTACAGGGTGAAGGTGCTGCCCTGGCCGACGGCGCTGGCGACCCCGATGGCCCCGCCGAGCAGCCGCACGAGCTCCTTGCTGATCGACAGGCCGAGCCCGGTACCGCCGTAACGGCGTGACGTCGTCCCGTCCGCCTGCTGGAAGGCCTCGAAAATCATGCGGAGCTTGTCGGCCGCCACCCCGATACCGGTGTCGGACACGCTGAACGCCAGCGCCACCGGCGCGGCGGACAGGCTCGGCGCGGTGAACGCGATCTCGTCGGACGCGACGGTGACGTCCAGGCGCACCTCACCGGAATCAGTAAACTTCACCGCATTGGACAGCAGATTCTTCAACACCTGCTGAATACGCTGCTCATCGGTGACGAATTCCGCCGGGACGTCGCTGGCAACCGTCACCTCGAATGACAGCCCCCGCTCCTCGGCGAGCGGGCCGAATATCTGTGCGACCGCGTCGCACAGGGTCGTGGTGCGGACGGTGGTGGCTTCGACGTCCATCTTGCCGGCCTCGACCTTCGACAGGTCGAGAATGTCGTTGATGAGCTCGAGCAGTTCGGAACCGGCCGAGTGGATCGTCTCGGCGAAATCGATCTGCTTGGGGGTGAGGTTGGCCTCCGGGTTGTCGGCGAGCAGCTTCGCCAGCAGCAGCAGGCTGTTGAGCGGCGTGCGCAGCTCGTGGCTCATGTTCGCCAGGAACTCCGTCTTGTACTGCGACGACAGGGCGAGCTGCTCGGCCTTCTCCTCCAGCCCGATGCGGGCCATTTCGATTTCCCGGTTCTTCTCCTCCAGCAGCGCGGCCTTCTCCTCCAGCTCGTTGTTGGTGCGCTGGAGCTCCACCGACTGCGAGCGCAACTCCTGGGTGAGGCGCTGCGACTGGGCGAGCAGCTCCTCCGTCCGCGCGTTCGCCATGATCGTGTTCAGGACGACACCGATCGTGCCGACGAGCTGGTCGACCAGGTGCAGGTGCAGCTCGGAGAACCGGGTGAAGGAGGCGAGTTCGATGACCCCGAGCACCTGCTCCTCGAAGAGGACCGGCACGACGACGAGATCGCTCGGTGGAGCCTCCCCGAGGCCGCTGCGGATGTAGAGGTAGCCGTTGGGCACCTGTTCCACCCGGATGCCCTTCTTCTCCACCGCGGCATGGCCGATGAGGCCCTCCCCGAACAGGAAGGTGCCGTCGGAGCGCTTGCGGGGCGCCGAGCCGTAGCCGGCGACGTGCCGCAGCTTGTCGCCCTCGATGAAGTCGAGCAGGTAGACCGTGCCGAGCTGGGCGCCGACCGCCGGCGTCATCTCACTGATAATCATCTGGCAGACCGCGTACAGGTCGCGCTGGCCCTGCATCTTGCTGCCGATACGGGCGATGTTCGACTTCAGCCAGTCCTGCTGGGCGTTCTTCTCGGTGGTCTCCCGCAGGTTGGCGATCATCTGGTTGATGTTGTCCTTGAGCTCGGCGACCTCACCCTCGGCCTCCACCGTGATCGAGCGGGTGAGGTCACCGCGGGTAACCGCGGTCGACACCTCGGCGATCGCCCGGAGCTGGGTCGTCAGCGTGGACGCGAGCTGGTTGACGTTGTCGGTGAGGGCCTTCCAGGTGCCGGCCACCCCGTCGACCGTGGCCTGGCCGCCGAGCTTGCCCTCGGTACCGACCTCCTTGGCCACCCGGGTGACCTCGTC
>NZ_CAAAFS010000060.1:18386-20277 GCF_900634755.1 Protofrankia symbiont of Coriaria myrtifolia | reverse complement strand
GGGCGAGGGCCGCGACCTCGCCCCGGGCGTCCACGGTGATCTGGCGGGTGAGGTCGCCGCGGGCGACCCCGGCCGCGACCTCGGCGATGCTGCGCACCTGCGTGGTGAGGTTGCCGGCCATGACGTTCACCGAGTCGGTCAGATCCCGCCACACCCCGGACACGCCCTTGACCTGGGCCTGCCCGCCGAGCCTGCCCTCGGTACCGACCTCCTTGGCCACCCGGGTAACCTCGTCGGCGAACGCCGAGAGCTGGTCGACCATCGTGTTCACGGTCGACTTGAGCTCGTAGATCTCACCTCGTGCGTCCACAGTGATCTTCTGGGACAGATCGCCCTGCGCCACCGCCGTCGTGACCTGGGCGATGTTGCGGACCTGGCTGGTGAGGTTGCCCGCCATCGAGTTCACCGACTCGGTCAGATCCCGCCACACCCCGGAGACGCCCTTGACCCGCGCCTGGCCACCCAGGTTGCCCTCGGTACCCACTTCCCGCGCCACCCGGGTAACCTCGTCCGCGAACGAGGAGAGCTGGTCCACCATGGTGTTCACGGTCGTACCGATCGTGAGGAACTCACCCCGCACCGGCTGCCCGGCGATCTCCAGCGCCATGTGCTGCGAGAGATCACCCTCCGCGACAGCCGCGATCACACGCGCGACCTCGTGCGTCGGGCGCGCAAGGTCGTCGATGAGCGAGTTGACCGCCTGGCTCGACAGCGACCAGCCGCCCTCGAAACCGAGGTCTGCCATCCGCTCGGTCAGCCGGCCGTCCCGCCGGATCACCTTGCTGACCCGTTCCAGCTCCCCGGAGTGCCGCTGCTGCAGGGCCGCCAGCTCGTCGAAGCGCTGGGCGATCAGCGCGTCGCGGCCGGACCGCTCCCCGAGACGGGCGGAGAAGTCACCCGCGCACAACGCCGTCAGCGCACCGAGCAAATCGTCGATGAAGTGGTCGTCCACGGGCGCGGATTCCGACACCATCGTCATGGTGGAGCCCTCCAAACCGGCGTGCGCGGGAATCTCTCACGTCTGGCAGACCATCGGAACGGACCGGCGTCCGTTCATCAGGCATCCAGCAGTGCTCGGCGACAGTATCCGTCAGGGCTTGCTGTGCGGATATAGCGGATCCGTCCGGCCGTGTGCCGCGCGTGCCGGCCCGGACCAGCCCGGAAGATCCGTCGGCCGCGCTCCACGCGACGGCCAATCCCTCATGACCGGACAACACAGGAGAGACTGACCGGCATGCTTCACATGCTCGGCGAAGAGGGGTTCCGTCGCACCCTCACACTTCCACCGGTCATCGATTCACCGAGATCGGCCCGCCGGTTCATTATCGACACGTTGCACGGCCGTCTCCACGCCGATGTCGTTGATATAGTACTACTGTTAGTAACCGAGCTTGTAACTAACGTAATCGTACACGCCGGCACCGATGCGACAATCGACATTCGACACCACGATGGACGCCTCGTCGTCACGGTCAGTGATCGGCATCCCCTGGCATTGGGCGCGGTACCGATCACCGGCCAGCCCGGCCACGCTCCCGCCGCCGCCCGCTCGGCGGCCATCGACGGCCCGGGGAGCTCACCGGTGCCCGTAGCCACGGCGGCCGGTGCGCTCCCGCCGGCGGCGCCCGGGAGCGTCACCGGCGAGTCCATCGCGGACAGCGGCATCGACAACCTGCGTGAGGACGGCCGCGGCCTGTCGCTGGTGGACGCGCTGAGCACGGCGTGGGGCACCGAACACGACCGGACGGGCAAGAAGGTGTGGTTCCGCCTCGACGCCCCCAACGGTTCGCCCACCGACGCCGAAGCCGCGGGCGGGCCCGGCCCGGCCACCGCGGCTGCCGAGACGGCCCGCGCCGACGCCCGGACAGTGTCCCCCGGCTTGCCCTCCAGC
>NZ_CAAAFS010000060.1:13573-17973 GCF_900634755.1 Protofrankia symbiont of Coriaria myrtifolia | reverse complement strand
GGGGGACACTGTCCGGGCGTCGGCCCGGCCCGGCCACCGCGGCTGCCGAGACGGCCCGCGCCGACGCCCGGACAGTGTCCCCCGGCTTGCCCTCCAGCTTGTCCCCCGACTTGCCCCCCGGCCTGGCGGCCCATGGGAGCGGATCCGCCGCCGGGCCCCCGGCCGCGGTGGGCGCGCCCGCCACGGTGGTGGGCCCACGCAGGCCGGCGCGGTTGCTCTCGTCCACCCTCACCCGTGTCCTGTCGGTCGAGGAGGAAGTCGGTGAACTGCTGGCGCAGCTCGTCGACGCGCTGCCGTCGTCCGGGGCGGGCCTCGTACGGCGCAGCCGTAACCGGGCGGGAACGGCGGAGGTGGTGGCAGCCTTCGGGTCGACCGGTTCGGAGCGGGACGCCCGCCGCATCCCGCTGGACTCCCGTGACGGGACCGTCGGAGAACTGTTGCTGTGGTCACCAGGCCTCCCGGCGTCCACCGGCAGGGCACCCACCGGTGCGGCCCGCGTGTGCCAGCTCGACGACGACGCGGGCGGCATCCACGACGACGCCATCCATGGCGATGCTCATCGCGATATCCATGGTGCCGTCCGTGACGACATGGATGGCGCTGTCCACGGCGACCTCGAGGAACGGATCCAGCTGGTCGCCCGTTGGATGGCGCTGGCGCTCGGCGGTGCCCATCTGCGGCGTGTCGAGGAACGCCGGATCGGCATGCTGTCCTTCCTGGCCGAGGCATCCGACCTGCTCGCGGGCAGCCTCGACACCGACCGGAGCCTGGCCCTGCTCGCACGCCTGCCAGTGCCCCGGCTGGCCCGCTGGTGCACGGTCCACCTGTTGCGCGACGACGGTGCGATCAAGCTGGCCGCCGTCGGCCATGTGGACGAGGCCGCGGCCGGTGCCCTGTCCGCCTGGGCGGACGACCCGGTCGGGACGCTGGTCGCTCACGTGCAGGCGGCGCTCACCGACACCGTGCGGGTCGCCACCGTCGACGGCGCGCCCACCGTCATCGCCGCGATGCGTGCCCGCCGCCGGGTGCTGGGCGTGCTGACCCTCGGCCGCGCCGCCGGGAACAACTTCGAGGCCGACGAGATCGAACTGCTCACCGATCTGGCCCGCCGCGCGGCCTTCACGGTCGACAACGCCCGCCTGTTCCGCCAGCAGGTGGAGGTGGCCGGCGAGTTACAGGCCGGACTGCTGCCGCCCGAACTGCCCCACATCGACGGGATCGAGCTCGGTTCGTCCTACCGCTCGGCACGGGCCGGCCTGGAGGTCGGCGGTGACTTCTTCGACCTCGTCCCGGATCCGGACGGCGGCTGGACGATCATCATCGGGGATGTCTGCGGCAAGGGCGCGGAAGCCGCCAACGTCACCGGGGTCGCGCGGGCCGTGCTACGGCTGCTGGCCGGCCAGCGCCACAACCTGCCCGACATCATGATGGATCTCAACCGGGCGTTGCGGGACACCTCCAGCTACCCGAACCCCGCTGGTCAGGGACGTTTCTGCACGCTCGCGGCGGCCCAACTGCGGCCCGCTGGCGAACTCGGCCCCCCGAGCGAGCCGGGCCCGCCGGCGGACGAGCCGGGGTGGTCAGGCGGTCCCCGGCCGTCGGGGGCGCGCGGTCCCACCGGCCTGGCGCGGCCGGCTGCCCGATCCGAAGCGCGGTCGGTCGAACGGGTGGTCTCGATCTGCATGGCCGGGCATCCGCTGCCGGTTCTCGTCCGGGCGGACGGGACGGCCGTGTTCGTCGCGCAACCGGGAACGCTGTTGGGGGTCCTCGACGACGAGGATGCGATCTTTCCCGAGGTGCGGGTGTCGCTGCGGGCCGGGGACGCGCTCGTCCTGTACACCGACGGAGTCGTCGAGGCACGCCGCGGCCGGGAACTCTTCGGCGAGGAGCGGCTGCTGGCCACCCTGCGCGGCTGCGCCGGGATGTCCGCCCAGGGGATCGCGGAGCGGCTGCGGGCGGCTGCCGAGCGGTTTGCCGGCGGCCGGCTGCGCGACGACGTCGCGGTGCTCGCGGCCCGCATACCAACATGACACTCCGCGATCCAGTGAAACCTTTCCACCGGAGATCGCGACGGAAGCAAGCGATACCGTTACCGTACGTCATAAAGACTACCCGGCATCCGCCCGTTGACCGTGAAAGACCGGAAGTGCTTGGAATAGCCGGCCTGTGGGTAGACGTACAGGGATGTCATCACATCGGATTCGGTGATCAATGAATACACAGACGGGGTGGAAAAGGACATGATGACCCGCGCGTCGTCGTTGCGCCCCTCGGCCACGCACATGCTGGTCGAGCTGCCCTACGTGCCCGCGGCCGTCCCGCAGGCACGCCGTGCGCTCAGGGAGCAGCTCGCCCGCACGAATCTGTCCGAGGAAGCCGTCGGGACAGCGGAACTCCTGGTCAGCGAACTGGTCACGAACGCGGTCAAATACGGCAAGCCACCCGTCTGGCTGTTGCTCGAACTACGGCCAGGCCTCGTACACGCCTCTGTCTCGGACACGTCTGTCGTGCTACCGCAGCGGCAGCAGGTGGATCTCGGCAGCGAGGGCGGCCGTGGCCTGCTCGTCCTGGACGCTCTCGCCGGTAGCTGGGGCGCGGTGGCGGTGGACTCGGGGAAGTACCTCTGGTTCGACCTACCCGTCCAGTCGTGAGCTGAACGCGCGTGCAGTTGCCACCGTCGGCCGGCCGGCTGCACGCCCTGCCCGTCAGCCGGCTGCCCGCGGCAACGCTGCACTGGCTACGCGGCGCCCTCGGAGCACGCGGCGGCGCTCCCGGCCGATCCGCTCATCCCCCGGATGCTCCCACCGCCTCAGCGGCCTTCACCGGGGCCTTCACCGGCGTACAGCCTTTCGCCGGGGCGTACGCCGATCCGATCAGTGCGTACATCTACGATCTTGACGTCGCAGCCGGTAACGCCGCCCGGCTGAAAGCCGCGTTACCGCCATGGGCCGCGATCTTCTATGCGGTGAAGGCAAACGGCTACCCGCCGGTCCTCGACGCCCTCGCCGCTGGCCACGGCCACGGCCACGGCGCCCAGCAGGCCCACAGCGCCCAGCACACCGGCAGCACCGGGCGCAGCCTCCCCACCGGCCAGGGGGTGGACGGTTTCGAGGTCGCCTCCAGCCATGAGATCCAGCTCGCGCTGGACAGCGCCCAGCGGATCGGGCGGCCTGCCCGCATCGTCGTCTCCGGCCCGGGGAAGTCCGTCCCGCTGCTGGCCACGCTCGTCGAGGCCGCCAGGGCCGGCGCCGAGATGACCGTCAACGTCGAAAGCCCCGGTGAGCTGCGCCGGCTGAACCACGTCGCGGGCCGGGCGGGCCGCCAGATACCGGTCACGCTGCGGGTCAACCCGTCCCGGGTGGCCCTCGCCGGCTCGCTGCGGATGGGCGGGGAGGCCAGCGCCTTCGGGATACCCGAGGCGGACGTCCCCGACGTCCTGGCCATCGCCCGGTCACTGCCCTGGGTCGACGTGGCCGGCTTCCACGTCCACGCCGTGTCCGGGAACCTCGACGCCGCCGCGCACCTGGACTACGTCCGCTGGTGTCTGGGGTACGCGGCCGACACGGCCGCCGCGCACGGCGTCGACCTGCGGGTCGTCGACGTCGGCGGCGGGCTGGGGGTGCCCTTCGAGCCGGACCGGCGCGGCGAATGCCCCTTCGACCTGGACGCCTTCGCCGCCGGCCTGCGGGCGACACCGGTCCCGGCCGGGGTACGGGTGCTGTTCGAGCCGGGACGCTGGCTGGTCGCCGACTGCGGCGCGTACGCGGCCGAGGTCACCGACGTCAAACACGCCCACGGCACCGACTTCGTGGTGCTGCGGGGCGGCATCCACCACTTCCAGCTGCCGGCGTCCTGGGAGATCGTGCACAACTTCGGGGTCGTCGCGGTGGACGACTGGCCGTACGACTTCCCGCGCCCCGACGTCGCCGGACGGCCGGTGACCGTGGTCGGCGAGCTGTGCACGCCCGAGGACACCCTCGCCCGCGACATCACCGTGGACGCGGTACGCGCGGGCGACATAGTGGTCTTCCCGATGGCCGGCGCCTACGGATACGAGTTCGCCATGCAGGGGTTCCTGGGGCATCCGCCACCGGTACGGGTCGCGGTGTCGCGGGACTCGGGCGGTGGCTTCACCCACGTCCACACAAGTTCGACGCACCACACAGGTTCGACGCGGCACGGCCCGGCACACGGCGGCTCGACCTACACCGTCTCTTCGACCCATACCAGCTCGACGTCCACCGGCTCGGCCCACACGAGCTCGACGCACACCAGCTCGACGCACACCAGCTCGACGCACACCGGGGGCTCCCACAGCACCTGGACCACCCGACGTGACGAGCGGACGTGACTTTCGTGGCCTCCGCAGCTCACATGGCCCGTGCAACCCGTGCAACCCG
>NZ_CAAAFS010000060.1:0-13353 GCF_900634755.1 Protofrankia symbiont of Coriaria myrtifolia | reverse complement strand
TGCAACCCGTGTGATCATCTGTGATTTCCGCGGCCTCCGCGACACTGTGCGGCTTGCCCTGCGGCGGGCGCTTCGGCTGCGTACGCTGGGAGCCCAGCGGCGGCTCAGGACCTCGGCGGCGAAGGTGAGGGCGGCGCATGCGTGTCTACGAGAACCTGGCCGCGGTGGTCGGCGGAACTCCACTGATCAGGCTGAACGCGGTCACCGCGGGTATTGCCGCACCCGTGTTCGCCAAGCTGGAGTACGTCAATCCGGGCGGGTCGGTGAAGGACCGGATCGCCCTGGCAATGATCGACGCCGCGGAGGCCGCCGGGCAGCTGCGGCCGGGCGGGACGATCGTCGAACCGACCAGCGGCAACACCGGAGTGGGGCTGGCGATCGTGGCCGCGGCCCGCGGCTACCGCTGCGTGTTCACCATGCCCGACAAGATCAGTGAAGAGAAACAGGCGGTGCTGCGGGCCTACGGCGCCGAGGTGCTGGTCTGCCCGACCGCGGTCGCCCCGGACGACCCCCGCTCCTACTACTCGGTCGCCCGCCGCGTCGTCGCCGAGACGCCCGGCGCGTGGAGCCCGGACCAGTACTCCAACCCGCACAACCCCGCCGCGCACCACGCCAGCACCGGCCCGGAGATCTGGGCGGACACCGACGGGCGCGTCACCCACTTCGTCGCCGGTATCGGCACCGGCGGGACGATCAGTGGCACCGGCCGCTACCTCAAGGAGGTCAGCGGCCGGCGGGTACAGGTCGTCGGCGCCGACCCGGAGGGGTCGGTGTACTCCGGCGGCAGCGGGCGGCCCTACCTCGTGGAGGGAGTCGGCGAGGACATCTGGCCGACGACCTACGACAAGACGGTGGTCGATCGGGTGGAGGCGGTCAGCGACCGCGACTCGTTCCTGATGACCCGGGAGCTGGCCCGCCGCGAGGGCATGCTGGTCGGCGGCTCCTGCGGGCTCGCGGTGGTCGCCGCGCTGCGGGTGGCCCGGGAGCTGGACGCCGACGGCTGCGTCGTGGTGCTGCTCCCGGACTCCGGCCGCGGCTACCTGTCGAAGATCTTCAACGACGAGTGGATGTACGACTACGGTTTTCTCGACCGTCCGTCGGACGAGCCGACGGTCGCCGAAGTGCTGGCCCGCAAGTCCTCCGACGCGACCAGCCCGCCCGACCTGGTACACGTGCATCCCGACGAAACCGTCGGCGCGGCCATCTCCTATCTGCGCGAGTACAACGTCTCCCAGATGCCGGTGGTCCGCCAGGAGCCGCCGCTGCGTTCGGCCGAGGTGGCCGGCGCCGTCATCGAACTGGAGCTGCTCGGGGCCGTGTTCGCCGACCGGACCGCCGTCGACGCCCCGGTGGCCGCGCACATGTCGCCGCCGCTGCCCACGGTGGGCGCCGGCGAGCCGCTGTCGGTGCTGGTCAGCGCCCTGGGCGCCGCGCCGGCCGTGCTCGTGCTGGAGGACGGCAACCCCGTGGGCATCCTCACCCGGTCCGACCTGCTCAGCTTCCTGGCCACCCCGTAACCCCACCGAGGAGCCCATGACCAGCGCCGACGATCCTGTGACCAGCGATCCTGTGGCCAACGATCCTGTGGCCGACAACGCGGTAACCGGTGTGGACGGCTCCGCGGCCCGTGCCGACGGCCCGCGCCGCCCGGCGCCCGTCGGCGCATGGCCGGCCGGCGCCGAGGCCTGGGCCGGTACCGGCTTCGAGACGGTGGCGATCCACGCGGGACAGGACCCCGACCCCGTCACCGGCGCGGTGGTCGTCCCCATCCACCCGTCGTCGACGTTCGCGCAGGACGCTGTCGGGGTCCCGCGCGGGGCGTACGAGTACGCCCGCTCGTCCAACCCGACCCGCACCGCGCTGGAGACCTCCCTGGCCGCGCTGGAGGCGGGTGCGGTGGGGCTCGCCTTCGCCTCCGGTATGGCCGCCGTGGACGCGGTGCTGCGCACGGTGTGCCGACCCGGCGACCACGCGGTGATCCCGTTGGACGCCTACGGTGGCACCTACCGACTGTTCTCGCGGGTGCTCGCCGAGTGGGGCGTGGAGTACACCCCGGCGCCGCTGAACGATCTCGACGCGGTGCGGGCGGCGATCCGCCCGGGCCGTACCCGGCTACTGTGGTCCGAGACGCCGACGAATCCGACGCTGGGTGTCTCCGACATCGCCGCGCTGGCCGATATCGCGCACTCCGCCGACGCGCTGCTCGTCGTCGACAACACCTTCGCCACCCCGTACCTGCAGCAGCCCCTGGCCCTCGGTGCCGACGTGACGGTCCACTCGACCACGAAGTACCTCGGCGGACACAGTGACGTCGTCGGTGGCGCCGCGGTGGTGGCCGACCCGGGGCTGGGGGAACGGCTGCGGTTCATCCAGAACGCCACCGGGGCGGTTCCCAGCCCGTTCGATGCCTGGCTGGTGCTGCGGGGGGCGAAGACCCTGGCGGTCCGGATGGACCGGCACTGCACGAACGCCCGCCGCGTCGCGGAGCTGCTGGCGGGGCATCCCGCGGTGGCGGCCGTGCACTACCCGGGCCTGCCGGACGACCCGGGCCACCAGGTGGCGGCGAAGCAGATGCGTGACTTCGGCGGGATGGTGTCGTTCGCCCTGCGCGGGGGCGAGGAGGCTGCGGTCGAGGTGTGCCGGCGGACCAGGGTGTTCACCCTCGCCGAGTCCCTGGGCGGCGTCGAGTCGCTCATCGAGCATCCCGGGCGGATGACGCACGTCTCGGTGGCCGGTTCTCCGCTGGAGGTGCCCGCGAACCTCATCCGGCTGTCGGTCGGCATCGAGTCGATCGACGACCTGCTCGAGGACCTCACCGAAGCCCTCCCCGACCGCCGGGATCCGTAGGTGGTTTCCGTCACCCCGACAGCGTTTTCCACCTACGCCTCGTTCGGTCGTAGGTGGCTGCCGTTGGAGGGGTGACGGTTTTCACCTACGGCTTCCGCCGTGTCGTCGGGCTGTGCCGTCGGGCTGTGGCCAGCCCCGCGGGCACCGTGTGAGCTCGGCGTTGCCGCACCGGCAGGGTTCATCGTCGGATTGCGGCGAGCGAGAGGATGATTACACCCACGGTTCGCATCCCCCTGCCAACAGCTGCTTAGGCTAGGCTTCCTTGAACCCAACGGAAGCTCGCAGGTGGCATGATCGAGCGGGAACACCCTTGCCCGCGCCCGAGGTACCGCGCCGGATCGGCTCCGCCGACCGGAAAGGTCCGCAGGACCCGGGCCCTCGGACCCGGCCATCCGCCTAGGCCCCACAGCTGAACCCTCGGACCGGATCACTCAAGGAGCCCAGGCCACCGGACGGGAGTCGCTTTCTTGACGATATCCGCCATCAGTTCCGGATCCGCCGGCCCTTCGGGACCCAGCGCCCATGCTGACCCCACGACCAGCCCCACCGGCGGCCCCACTGGCGACCCCGCTGACGGCCATGGCGTGCCGAACGCCGACGGCCGGGCACGTGCGCCCGAGGGAATCCTCGCCCGGCAGCGCCGACGCGAGTCGTCCGCGCGGACATACGCCCGGAACCTGCCGATCGTCCCCGTCCACGCCGAGGGCATGACGGTGATCGGCGCGGACGGCCGTCGCTACCTGGACTGCCTGTCCGGCGCCGGCACCCTCGCGCTCGGCCACAACCATCCCGTCGTCCACGAGGCGATCCGCGGGCTGCTCCACTCCGGCGCACCGCTGCACGTGCTCGACCTGGCCACCCCCGAGAAGGACGCGTTCACCGCCGAGCTGCTGTCCTGCCTGCCGGGTGACCTCGCGACCTCGGCGAAGCTGCACTTCTGTGGGCCCAGCGGCGCGGACGCGGTCGAGGCTGCGCTCAAGCTGACCCAGACGGTCACCGGGCACGAGACGCTGCTGGCGTTCACCGGTGGCTACCACGGCATGACGGCCGGTGCGCTCGCCGTCACCGGCAACGTTACGATCAAGGAACGTCTCCGGCCGGTGGGCACGGTCGTGCGGCTGCCCTACCCGTACCCCTACCGCTGCCCGTTCGGCGTGGGCGCCACCGACGGGGACTGCCCGGACGGCGCGCGGCTGTCCATCCAGTACATCGAACGGCTCCTGGACGACCCGTGCGGCGGAGTGACCCAGCCCGCCGCGATGATCGTCGAGGCCGTGCAGGGCGAGGGCGGGGTGGTGCCCGCACCCGACGACTGGCTGCGGGCGATCCGCCGGATCACCGCCGAGCGGGGCATCCCCCTGATCCTCGACGAGGTCCAGACCGGGGTGGGGCGCACGGGCGCGTTCTGGGCCGTCGAGCACAGCGGCATCACCCCGGACGTCATCGTCATGTCGAAGGCGATCGGCGGCGGCCTGCCGCTGGCCGTCATCGCCTACCGGGAGGAGCTGGACGGCTGGACCCCCGGCGCGCACACCGGCACGTTTCGCGGCAACCAGCTCGCGATGGCCGCCGGTGCCGCCACCCTGCGTTTCGTCCGCTCCGAAGCCCTGGATCTGCGCGCCGCCGAGGTCGGCGCCCGGATGCTGGCCGACCTGCGGACGATCGCCGCGGGCCGGCCCTGCGTGGGAGATGTCCGCGGACTCGGGCTCATGATCGGCCTGGAGGTGGTCGATCCCGACGCCGCCCCGGACGCCCTCGGTACCCGGCCGGCAGACCCCCACCTGGCCGCCCGTGTCCGGGCCGAGTGCCTGGCCCGAGGCCTGATCGTCGAGCTTGGCGGGCGCCACGACGCGGTGGTGCGGCTGCTCCCGCCGCTGACCATCACTGACGCCGAGGCCGACCGGGTACTGGCCATCCTCGCCGACGCCCTCACCGCGGCAGCCTCCCCGCCCCGGTGAAGCCCGTCCCTGTACCACCGGCCCTGGGCGGCGCGCCCACGGGGACGCCGGACAGGCCGGCACCTGATCGGTCTGACCTGCCGGGTCTGCCGGGCCCGGCCGCGGCAACCGCCGCGGACGCCCGGGTCATCGAGACGCTGCTGCGCTGCTGGGTTCGGGAGAACGGGATCGCGGTGGACCGCCACGGCGGCCCGCTGCGGATCGGTCTGCCCGCCTCCGGACTGGCGTTGGAGGTGCCCGTCCGCTACCGCTCGCCCTGCGGCTGGCATCGCTTCGGCCCGCCGACCATCAGCGGCCCGACCACGGAAGCCGCGGCCGCGGGGAACCCGATCGGGGAAGCTCCAGCCACGGGCGGCCGGGCCACGCGGCGTCCGAGCGTAGGAGACCCGGCCGTGGGAGGTCCACCGGTGGACGCCGGGCTGCTGGCTGCCCTGCTCGTCCGCGAGATCGCCAGCCGGCAGGGGCTGCCGCCGTCGGCGGGCGCGGACTGCCTCGGCCGCGTCATCGACTCGCTGCGGCGGATCGCCGTGCACATCGAAGCCCGCGCCACCACCCGCCGAGGGCCCGCCAGGCCGACCACACCGGCCACGCCATCTGGTCCGGTCGTGCCACCGGATGGACCGGATGGACCGGATGGACCGGGCACACCAGCCGAAGTGGCCATGCCGGCCGGGGCGGGCGCGTCCACCATGCCGGACGCGGCGGGCGACGCGGCTGGCACGGCGCTGTTCCTCGTCGCCGAACAGGCGCTGATAACCGGGCATCCGTTCCATCCGACGGCGAAGAGCCGCGAAGGTGCGTCAGCGGAGGAGCTGGCCACATACTCTCCAGAGTTATATGGCTCCTTTGCCCTGCACTGGTTCGCCGCCCACCCGTCGGTGGCGGCCTCGGGCGGGACGATCGCCGGCCGCGGCCCGGCGGAGCTCCTACGCCGCCTGCTGCCCGACCGTGACCTGCCTGTCGCCCCTGCCGGCTACCTGCTCCTGCCGGCACACCCCTGGCAGGCCCGCTACCTGCGCACCCGGCCGGACGTCACCGCCATGATCGCCGATGGTCTGCTGGTGGCTCTCGGCCCGGCCGGGCCACCGTGGTATCCGACGGCGTCGCTGCGCACCGTGTGGCGGCCGGACGCACCAGTCATGATCAAGCTCTCCCTGGGTATGCGGATCACCAACTCCCGCCGGATCAACCTGCGCGACGAACTGGAGCTGGGCGCCCAGATCAGCGCGCTGCTCGACACGGGCCTGCGGGACTGGCTGGCCGGCGCCCATCCCGACTTCCATCTGCTCCAGGAGCCGGCGTGGGTCGGCCTCGATCCTCCGGGCGCAGGGAGTCCGGCCCCGGGGGCCGCGAGCGTGTCCGGCCTGGGGCTGGACAGCGCGATCCGGGTGAACCCGTTCGGTGTGGACGACCGGGTGGTGTGCGTGGCCGGGCTGGTCGCCGACCGCCCGGACCGTGCGCGCCGACCCCACCGACCCCACCGACCCCGGCCCGTCCATGCTCGTCAGGATCGTCGACGGGCTCGCGGCACGGGCCGGACGGCCCGCCGCCGAGGTCGCCGCCGACTGGTTCGCCCGCTACCTGCGGGTCGTCGCCGCGCCGGCGCTCGACCTGTACGCGCGCCACGGGGTCGGCCTGGAGGCACACCAGCAGAACTGCCTGGTCGCCCTGGACGACCACGGCCGGCCCACGGCCGGCTGGTACCGCGACAGTCAGGGCTACTATGTCGCCGCGTCCCACGCGGACGCCGTCCGCCGGGCCGTGCCCGGGTTCGGCGACGGGCTCGCCGCGATCTTCGACAACGCCCTCGTGGACGAACGGGTGCTCTACTATGTTATGATCAACAATGTGTTCGGGGTGATCGGCGCCTTGGGCGCCGCCGGCCGGGCGGACGAGACCCACCTGCTGGCCGCCGTGCGCGCCCTGCTGGTGCGCATGCGCGCCGACCTGGGCGCCGACGGTGTGACCGCACCGGGCCTGTTCGGCCTGCTGCTGGACTCCCCCGTCCTGCGCTGCAAGGCGAACTTCGCGACAGCGGTCGACGGGCGCGACGAACTGGCCGGCCCGGTCGCCACCCAGTCGCTGTACGTCGACATCCCCAACCCGCTCGTCACGGAGCTCGGATCGTGAGCACCCGACCGTCCAACCAGAACCATCCAGACGAACAACACAAGCCAGACGAACGGTGCGGGCAGGACGAGCCGGGCGAACGGGACGAGCCGTTCGACCTGGTGGGCGTCGGGCTGGGGCCGTTCAACCTCTCGCTGGCCGCGCTCGCCGACGGGCTGCCCAGGCTGCGCACCCGGTTCTTCGAGGCCAGGCCGGGGTTCTCCTGGCATCCCGGCCTGCTGCTGCCGGGCACCCGACTGCAGGTGCCCTTCCTCGCCGACCCGACCAGCCGCTGGTCGTTCCTGTCCTATCTGCACGCGCACGACCGGTTGTTCCGGTTCTACTTCCACGAACGCTTCCACCTGCTGCGGCAGGAGTACGACGACTACTGCCGCTGGGTGGCCACCGGTCTGGCCGCCACCCGTTTCGGCTCCCGGGTGGACGCGCTGCGCTGGCGTCCGGACACCGGGCTGTTCGAGGTCGAGGTGAGTGCCCAGGCCGACGGCCACACCCTCGCTGCCCGGACCACCCGGACGGTGCTGGCCCGCAACATCGTGCTGGGGGTGGGGACCGAACCGTCGGTGCCGGCGGCATTCACCGGGCTGCTCGGACCGGAGGTGTTCCACTCCGCCGAGTACCGGACGCGGCGGGCCGCCCTGGCCGGCGCCGGGCACGTGACCGTCGTCGGCTCGGGGCAGTCCGGCGCGGAGGTCTTCCTCGACCTGCTGCGCGCCCAGCCGGAAACCGGCCAGACCCTGCACTGGATCACGCGGACGCCGGCCTTCGCCCCGATGGAGTACTCCAAGCTGGGCCTGGAACAGTTCACACCCGACTACGTCCGGTACTTCCACGGTCTGGACCAGCCGGCCAAGGACGCGCTCCTGCCCACCCAGTGGCAGCTGTACAAGGGCATCGACGCCGAGACGATCGCGGAGATCTACGATCTGCTGTACGAGCGGACCGTCGCCGGCGCGGCCGTGGACGCGGCCCTGCTGCCCCACGTCACGATCGAGTCGGGGACGCGGACAGCGGCCGGGCGGATCAGGCTGGCCTGCCGGCACGTCCCGCAGGACCGCGTGTTCACGGTCGAGACCGACCGGGTCGTGCTCGCGACCGGGTACGCCGCCCGCCGGCCCACGCTGCTCGGCCCGGTCGCGGACCTGCTCGACCTCGACGACACCGGCCGATACCAGGTGGACGCGGCCTACCGGCTCGCGACCGTGCCGCGGGTCAGCGGACGGATCTACGTCCAGAACGCCGAACTGCACACCCACGGGGTCGGCACGCCAGACCTCGGCCTGGGCGCCTGGCGGGCGGCGGTGATCCTCGACGACCTGACCGACGGCACGGCCTACCGCGTCCCGCCACGATCGGCTTTCACGACCTTCGGCGCGCCCACCGACGCGCCGGCGCCCGGCCCCGGTCCTGCTTCTGGCGCGTCCCGGCCGACCACCGGTCCGGCGGCCGGATCGACGGACCCGGGGGCTGGGCCGGCTGCCGGCCCGGCCGTGCGCCCGCGGCGCGGTGACGTGCCCGCGCCAACCGGCGGAGGTGGGCAGTGGACGGACGGGAACGGGCCGTGAGCCGGCCGCATCTGTGGCGGGCGGCCGGGCAGGCCCTGCTGGCAAAGCTGATCGCGGAGTTCTCCTACGAGGAACTGCTGCACCCGCAGTCCGTCGCGAGCACCGCGAACCCGACGGACGCGACGAATCCCGCGAGCCCGGCGGGTACCGCGAACCTCGCGGGCGTGACCGAGTCGGCGGACCTGTCCACAGCTACGCCCCCGGCGGCGCGCGTCGGGCGCGGTGAACCGGCCGGTTACCGGCTGGCCTGCGGTGATGTCAGCTACACGTTCACCGCCCGCCGCGGCACGTTCGGCACCTGGTGGTTGGATGCCGCCTCGCTACGTCGCGCGGGCCCGCCCGGCCGGCCGGGCGGGCCGGCCTGGTGGCCGGTCGGCCCCCGCGGACGATCCGGCGCCAACGGATCCCGGCGGGTACGCCACGTCGCGCGGCCCGGTCCCAGCGGACGACCCGGTGCGTTTCGTCCTGGACGCCGTGGGTCTGCTGGGCTGGCCGGACGACGTCACCGCGGACGTCGTCCGTGAACTGACCGCGACGCACGCCGCCGACGTGCGGCTGCTCGCCGCAGCCCGCCCCGCCGCCGAGCTCGCGGACGCGACCTACACCGAGCTCGAGGGCTTCGCCACCGGGCATCCGTGCATGGTCGCGAACAAGGGACGGCTGGGCTTCGGTCTCACCGACGCGGGCCGTTACACCCCGGAGGCGGCCACCCCCCTGCGGCTGCTGTGGGTAGCCGCGCATCCGGAGCTGGCCACCTTCACGACCGCCGGTTTCACGACCGCCGGATCCGGCGGTGCCGGACCGGCCGATGCGGACGACCAGGACGCCCGTGGCGGCGTTCTCACCCAGCGGCGGCTGTTGGCGGCCGAGCTCGACCCGTCCACCCGGGCCGCGTTCGCAACGACGCTGGCAACCCGGCTCGCGACCGCGGGCAGCGGCGCGGAGGCTGGGACGGACCGTGACGACGGCCGGTCCGCGGAGCCGGGCACCGTTCCGGCACGGCCGGCTCCGCCCCGGGGAGAACCGGTGGCTGATCCGCCGGATGGCCGGGGCTGGGAGGAACAGGCTCCGTCCCAGGGGGAGCCGGCCGCCACCCATGAGGAGTACGTCTGGCTGCCGGTGCATCCCTGGCAGTGGGAACACGTGATCGCGCCGCTGTTCACCGCCGAGATCGCGACCGGCCGGTTGGTACTGCTCGGCGAGACACCAGATCACTACCTTCCGCTACAATCTGTGCGTACTTTGGTGAACATCGACCGTCCAGCACGGTTCAATGTCAAACTTGCGCTAATGATTCGTAACACACTGGTGTGGCGAGGGATGTCAGCCGACGACGCCCACGCCGGCCCGGACACCTCCGCCTGGCTCGTCGGCATCCGGGACGCCGACGCGTTCCTGCGGGACGTCACACGGGTGCTTCCACTGCCGGAGGTCGCCGGGGCCACCGTCACCCACAGCGCGTACGGGGAGCTGGCGCGTGCGCCGTACCGCTTCCACGAGCTACTGGGCGTCCTGTGGCGGCAGCCGGTCGAGAGCCTGCTCGCCGCCGGCGAACGGGCCCGGACGTTCGCGTCGTTGCTGCTCGTCGGCTCCGACGGCCGGGCGCTGGTCGGCGAGCTGGTGGCCCGCTCGGGCCACGGGGCGCGGGAGTGGCTGCGGGCGCTGCTGTCCTGCCTGCTGCCGCCGCTGCTGCACTACCTGTACGTCTACGGCGTCGCCTTCACCCCGCACGGCGAGAACGTCGTCCTCGTCTTCGACGGTGACGACGTCCCGACCCGAATAGCGATCAAGGACTTCGGAGCCGACATAGAACTGGTCGACGCCGCCCACACCGATGGTGACCGGCCAGGCTGGCCGGAGCAGGCCGGCCTGCCGGCGTCCGCCGCGCGGTACCTGCGGCGCTGGCCCGCCGCCGACCTCGCCCACTCGATCCTGTCGGCACTGTGCGCGGGGCACTTCCGGTTCTTCGCGGTCATCCTCGAGGAGCATCTCGGTGTCGACGAGCGGGAGTTCTGGACGCTGGTCCGCGCCGAAATCGAGAACTATCACCACGCCTTTCCCGACCATGCCGACCGGTTCGCCCTGTTCGACCTGCTGGCGCCCACCTTCGACCGGGTCTGCCTCAACCGGGAACAGCTCGCCGGCGCCGGCTTCCACGACCGGCCCGACCGAGACGGCGGATTCGACGTCAGCTACGGCCGCCTCGCCAGTCCCCTGCATCTGGTGACGATCGACACCGCACCTCCCGACAGCGCGGCCCCCGACAGCACAGCCGTCGACAATGCAGCTCCCGACAACGCAGCCGTCGACATCGTGCCCCCGAAGAGCAGGCCCCCGAAGACCGAGAGAGCCCGGCGATGAACCTCGACAACGAGACGACGAACATCCGGATGACGGCCGGCCGGACGACGGGTGTCGGAGCGTCGGCCCGGCTGCCGCGCGCAACCATCCGGCCGGCTTGAACCGGCCCGCGCGGCGGCATCCCGGCCTCCTCGACGTCGACGAGCTGCGGCGGCTCGCGGCGTCCACGCGTTCCCCGGACAGCATCGACGAAGTGCTCGTGGGCCTTCCCGACCTGCAGGGGCGTCTTCAGGGCAGCGGGGCGTCGGTGGATCACTTCATCGAGGACGTGCTCGCGCGCGGCCTGCCCGCCTGCGCCTATCTGCTCGCCGTGGACGTCGAGATGGACACCGACGCCGGCTACGCCTTCGCGCCCCGGGACACCGGCTTCGGGGACTTCCGGCTCGTACCGGACCTCGCGACCCTGCGCCGCGCTCCGTGGCATCCCCGCTCGGCCGTGGTGTTCGCGGATGCCTGGTGGCCGGCTGGCGGCGTGGTCCGCGTCGCGCCCCGGGCCGTCCTGCGAGCGCAGCTCGACCGGCTCTACACCCGGGGGCTGGCCGCGCTCGCCGGTACCGAGCTGGAGTTCCTGGTGTTCACCGAGTCCTACCAGCAGGCGGCCGACCGCTCGTACGGCGGCCTGACCCCGGCGTCCCGGTACAACGTCGACTACTCCCTGATCGGGACGTCCGAGATGGACGGGCTGGTCCGGACGATCAGGCTGGCCATGACGGACGCGGGGGTACGGGTCGAGTCGGCCCGGGCGGAGGTCCATCCGGGCCAGTACGAGATCGTCTTCCGCTACGACGACGCGATTAGTACCTGCGACAACCACGTCCTCTACAAGACGACGGCGAAAAACCTTGCCGCGCAGGCCGGTCAGGCAGTGACCTTTATGGCAAAATACGATCAAGGAGAGGGAAACTCCTGCCATGTTCACCTGTCCCTGCGGGGGCGGGACCGCGCGACGGTGTTCGCCGCCGAGCCGTTGGAAGACGGGCGGGCAGCACCCGACGAGGAGTCGGCCGAGCGGGCGTCCGCGGGCTGGGCTCCGCCCGGACGGACGTCGGCCGAGCGGGCCGCAGCCGGCCGGCCACTGATCGACCGGAGCCACGGTGGGCGGGCGCCGGGCGGCCGGGCGGCGGCCGATCGAGCGGATCTCGCCGGGATGTCGAAGCTGATGCGGTCGTTCGTGGCCGGGCAGCTCGCCTGCATGGCCGAGTTCGCCCTGCTGTTCGCGCCGACCGTCAACTCCTACAAGCGGCTCGCTCCGGGCTCGTTCGCGCCGACCGGTATCGCCTGGGGACGGGACAACCGCACCTGCCCGGTGCGGGTCGTCGGCTCCGGCCGCTCGCTGCGGATCGAGCATCGGGTGCCCGGTGGTGATGCCAACCCGTACCTGGCGGTCGCCGGGATCATCGCGGCCGGCCTGTACGGGATCGACAACGACCTTGCGCTGCCACCGGCGACGGCCGGGAACGCGTTCACCGCGCCCGGGGTGGCGCGTCTGCCCAGGACGTTACGGCAGGCGCAGCGGCTGTGGCGTTCCAGCGAGATCGCGCGAGCGGCGTTCGGCGACGACGTTGTCGACCATCTCGCGCACGCCGCCGAGGCCGAGTTCGCCTCCTACGAGACGACCGTCACCGACTGGGAACGCCGCCGCGCCTTCGAGCGCCTGTGAGTCACCGGCACGTCGGTGGGACGAGCGCCGGACGGTTACTCCGAGTCCCGCACGGCGCACTGGGTCCCGTACGGTTCCGACGAGCCGGATCGTCCATGGCACCGGTGTCGACGAAGCCGCACCGGACGTCGGCCCGGGTCCCGTGCTGTTCCGACGCCGTCCGCGGCGCCCACGGCGGTCGTCCCCTTCCGGGTGCCGCTCCAGTGCCCGTGTTGTTCCAAATTTTGCGCCGATCCGGATTTCGCGCCGTTCCGGGCCGGAGGCTGCCCGCGAAAACGGTTTTGTCCTGACCGCCTATCCGTCATGTGCATGGTCCGGCAGATATCCGGACACGGATTGCCGGCCGGCTTCGACAACGGCCGGGCATGGCTGGGCATAATCGGACAGAGGCGTCGGACAGGGACCGCACGCCCCACCTGCGCGGCGTCCTGGAAAGCCAGGCTCCCGGGTCGCTCGCGGGGGCGGCCGATCCGTCCACGGCCGCCCCCGCGAGCCGTGCGGCAGCAGCTCCACCACCTCTGCCGCAAGATTCAGTTGGATACCGGCCACGCCGCCGCGGCCGGCGTCCCGGTACAAGCGGGCGGTCACCGACGGGTGCGGGCGACCGCATCCGGGAGAACTGGTCACGATCGTCGCCAATCGTGCGTCCGGTTACGGTCCAGCGGGTCTCCTACGGTATTGAGGCTAGAACGTGAAACGAGGTTGTGACAAGGGCCGGCGATGCCGTCTCGATGGTTTTTTCCACATTGTAGCCGGTAACAGAAAACACCATGACGAGTATACCGTTTTATTTTTCGGATTATCTTACCAGCTCATGTCCGACGCTTCCCACATT
>NZ_CAAAFS010000059.1:1804-6229 GCF_900634755.1 Protofrankia symbiont of Coriaria myrtifolia | reverse complement strand
CCCCACATTTTCGACAGGCACGTTATAGGCGACTTCCACCCGGGGCGCCTCCACCAGGCCGATTCGGGCGTGCAGGGCCCTCAGCGGCCGTGGTGCCCACCAGTTGACGTTGCCGGCCAGGCGCATGAACGCCGGTACCAGTACCCCGCGGATCAGGGTGGCGTCCAGGACGATCGCCAGGGCCGTGCCGATGCCGAACATCTGCATGAACGTCACCGACGACGTGGCGAAGGCCACGAAGGTCACCGCGAGCAGCGCCGCGGCGGTGGTCACGATCCGCCCGGTACGGGCGAGGCCGGTGGCGACGGCCTCGGTGTTCGGGACGCCCCGGTCGTGCTCCTCCTTGATCCGGGACAGCAGGAACACCTCGTAGTCCATGGACAGGCCGAACGCGATACAGAACAGCAGCACCGGCATGGAGGTGTCCAGCGGCCCGGGCAGGAAGCCCAGCGCCCCGGACAGGTGGCCGTCCTGGAAGACCCAGACCGCGGCGCCGAGCACAGCGCTCAGCGACAGCGCGTTGAGCACCAGGGCCTTCAGCGGCATGACGACGCTGCCGGTGAACAGGAAGAGCAGCACGAACGTGGTCAGCGCGATCAGCCCGACGGCCAGTGGCAGATGGTCGGAGATGGTCGCCTTGCCGTCGACGAGCACCGCGGACGGACCGCCGACGAGCACGGACGTCCCGGCCGGAACGGGCCGCCCGCGCACGGCCCTGGCGAGATCCTGCCCGGCGTCCGACGCCGGGTCGACCGAGGGGACCACCTCGAGATAGGTCGAGGTACCGGCGGAGAACCGGGAGTCCGTGGGGGCGGGGGGCGTCACCTGGCGGCCGGCGGCGTAGGTGCCGGCCGCGCTGTTCACCCGAGCCACGTTCGGTAACGAGGACAGGTCGCGCGCGTATCCGTCCGGTGCGGGCCCGCCAGCCGGAGCGCCCCCGCCGGGGCCGCCAGCCGCCCCCTCCAGCACGACGGTCGTGGCGGCGGCGGTGTCGGCGGCGAAGTCCGTCCGGATGACGTCGCCGACCTGCCGGCTGGAGGCGGTGCCGCGCAGCACCCGGTCGTCCGGGGTGCCGAAGGAGACGTGCAGAAAGGGGATGCCCAGCATCAGCAGCACGGCGACGGCGGGCACGCCGACGAGCAGCGGCCGGCGCATGACAGCGGAGGCGACGGCGCGCCAGGCGGGTGATTCGGAGGCCTCCCGGGGGCCGGCTGCCGCCCCAGCGGCCCGCCGGCGGCGGATCAGCCCGATCAGCCCGCCGACCCGCAGCGCGTTGACCCGCGGCCCGAGCAGCACAAGTATGGCCGGCAGGACCACGGTCGCGCTGAGGACCGCGAAGACCGTCACGGCGATACCGGCATAGGCCATCGACTTCAGGAAGTAGGGCGGGAAGACGAGCATCACGGCGAGTGCCGCCACGACGGTGGCGCCGCTGAAGACGATCGTCCGACCGGCGGTCCGCAGGGTGGTGGCGACCGCGTCGGCGCGGTCCCGCCCGCTGGCGAGTTCCTCACGGAACCGGCTCACCATCAGCAGGGCGTAGTCGATACCCAGGCCCAGGCCCAGGGCCGTGGTGAGGTTGACCGCGAAGATCGAGACGTCGGTGAGGCTGCCGAGGACGGAGAGGATCGCAAGCCCGCCGAAGATGCCGACCACGCCGACGGCCAGCGGCAGCAGTGCGGCCACCACGCCGCCGAAGGCCACGATGAGCAGCACCATCGTGATCGGGATGGCCACCGACTCGGCCAGGGCAAGATCGGTGGTGACCTGGTCGTTGATGTTCTCGCCGATGGTGGCGGCACCGCCGGGGGTCACCGTCACCGGGCCGGGGACGTCCCTGGCCTGCTCGTACCGGGCGACGAGATCCTCCGCCACGTCGTCGTCGGAGGTGTAGGCGAGCACGAGCGCGTGCCTGCCGCTTTCGGAACGCAGGGGCGGCCCACCGCTGTCCCAGTACGAGACCGCCCTGTTCACGCCCGGCTCGGCCGCGAGGGTCCGGGTGAGCTCCCTGCCGGCGGCCGTGACGTCGGGAGCGTCCACCGTCCCGGCGCGGGCCGTGACCAGCAGGACCAGGCTGGGCTGGCCGCCGAAGCGCTCCTCCACCGCCTGGTCGGCGTGGGTGGAGCCCGACCTGGGATCGTCGAACCCACCGGTCTGGAGCTTGCCGAAGGCGGTGACGCCGAGCACGGCCGTCGCGCCCACGAGCAGCAGGGTTGCCAGCAGGACAAGCCCGGGACGGCGTGTGACCAGGCGCGCGAGGCGTGCGAACACCGGAACCTCCGGAGAGTTGTCATCGTTCTAGAGAACAGTGTTCGCGTACACCGGGCGCAGTCAAGACATCCAGTCGAAAAAGTTGACAGTGTTCACCGGACGAACCAGCATGGCCAGCGTGGCCCAGCCGGTCTCCAGACGCGAGCGCCTCCGTCTCGCCACCATAGACGAGATCAAACAGACTGCCCGTGATCAGCTCGACGAGCACGGCGCGGCCGGGGTGTCCCTGCGTGCGGTGGCCCGGGCGATGGGGCTCACGCCATCCGCCCTCTACCGATACTTCACCAGCCGGGACGAGCTGATCGCCGCGCTGGCGGCCGACGGGTTCGCCTCCCTGGCCGACACGCTGGAGGAGGCCTTCGACCTCGCGCCCAGGGACAACCATGCCAGGCGCTGGCTCGAGGTCACCCGCGCCTACCGCCGCTGGTCACACGAGCACGTGACCGAGTACATGCTCATCTTCGGGACGCTGGGACTGGACTACACCCCGCCGGCAAGCCAGCCGTGTGACGGCACGGAACGCTCGGTCGCGGTGCTGTTCCGCTGCATGGCCGAGGCGATCGACGTCGGGCTGATCGACCCCTCCCGGTTCGCCGCCGAACTCACGCCGGCACTGCGCGCCGAACTTGAGGAATGGCGGGCCGACACCCGCAACACGATCCCGCCGGAAGGGCTCGCCGCCTGCCTGATCGTCTGGACGCAGCTCCACGGGTTCCTGTCCCTGGAGCTGTTCGGCCATCTCCCACCCGTGATCCGGGACGTGGGCGCGCTGTTCGATCAGCAGATGCTCGACGTCCTGCTTCGGTGCGGCTACCAGGGCCCGGTCGACTTCGTGCCCGGGCGGCAGGAACACGGCCGACCGGAGTAGCAGCGAACTGACGGCTGGCCAGCCCCGGCGGCGTGGCCCGGGGCCGGCCAGCCCGCTTACGCGGACGCCCGCATCCGGCGTTCGAGCGCCTTCAGCGCCGCGTGGCGCGCGGTCTTGATCTCGAACATCCGCGCCTGGTAGGCCCGCGAATTCGCCAGCGGCTGGTAGAAACCAAGCCGGGGAACGAACGCCGCGTCGTCGTAACCGGGCGGACGGTGCAGCGCGTACGTACGCCCGGGATACAGCAGGTCGTAATTGTCGGCGATCTCCCAGATCGCCACCTGTGAATCGATCCGACGGCGGGAGAAATATGCCTCCAGCACGTCGACCGTAAAGCTTATCTCATGGAACTGCTTGACGAGGTCGCGGTAGTCCTGACCGACCTGGTATTTGACCGGCAATGTGACCTGAACGCATTCCGTACCGCCCAGGAAATCCAGGGCGAGCACCTTCAGGGAGGTCTCCACACCGTACCCGCGGGAAAAGGCCAGCGAGCCGAAGAGGTCGGCGTCGACCACGAACTCACCGATGAGCGGCTGCTGGATGGTCGTGACGGCGGGGACGTAGTGGGCCAGCTGTTTGGAGAGCAGGGAGCGCAGCATCTCGGTGGTACGCCCGCCGGGCCGGCCGTCGCCGGTCACCCGCTGGGAACTGCCGTTGACGAACAGCGGCGCGCTGTCGATCGTCGCGGCCGCCGCCAGCAGACCCACGGTGAGCGGGTCATAGTGTTCCAGGTCGGCGTCATGAAATACAAACCGGTCACCGAATGCCAGGTAGGCAAGGCTGCGCATCGCGCCGGCCTTGCCGCCGTAGGAGGGTGACTCGTGTTTCATGTGACGTTCGATCACCGACCGCCCCCGAACGACCCAGCTCGCCCCGGCTTCCGTCGCGATACGTACCAGGTCGTGCTCGTCACCGTCGGACGACGGATCGACAACGACACCGATCTCGTCCAGCACCGGGCGTTCCAGCATCCAGTGCTGGCGATTCAGGGCGACGATGTTACCCAGCGTCCGGGCCGCTTCCGGGCCACGCGCGGGAATGAGCAGGCTCAGGGTGATGCCGTTGGCGAGCTTACCGGCCTCGATGGCGTCGAGGCCGAGGGTGATGGGGTCGAGCGTACGCACGGACGCCCCTCTCTCGTGAGCTTTCCATGAGAACTACCCCCCTTTACTCGAATGGGCCGGAGACGACGCGAAACGGTGTTCGGCGCGTCGTCGCAGGCCCTGAATGAGCCGGACCACCCCCACGGCCACCGAGCCAGCCCTCCCCCGTCGCGCCCCCCG
>NZ_CAAAFS010000059.1:0-1284 GCF_900634755.1 Protofrankia symbiont of Coriaria myrtifolia | reverse complement strand
ATGAGCCGGACCACCCCCACGGCCACCGAGCCAGCCCTCCCCCGTCGCGCCACCCGTCCGGCACAGGCAGCAGGTCGTGACCCGGCGTTAGCTAGGACCTCTTCCGCGCCCCCTTGCCTCCGGACCGCGGATGCCGGTCGGGTGACACCTCCCGGCCCACCTGTTCCGCCGCAGCCCTCAACGTGAGATGTAACAACGAGTTACAGTAGTACCCTAACGTACGCTTACCAAACTCGGTCAGTAAAAGTTACGACCATGGATACTATATGTATTCATAATGATACTTAACGTGCTGAAGCAGTATGAAAACGACCTGACGCCCGCCTCCCGCGACCGCGGGAGCCCACGCGGCGGCCCCACCGCCAGACAGCAGAACAAGATCATCTGTCGGCAGGTCCGGAGAGTTCGGAGAGTTCGGTCTCACGGACAGGAACGGGTACATACGCCATCCTGACAACGTGTCGACACAGCGATGGTGGCCACGGGCTCAGCCGAGAGGATCTCGGCACGAGGCCGTCACGCCACGCCGCACACTCCCGACAGGCGACGCACTGACACGCACAGTCAGAGTTCCGAGGACCGAGGCATCGGCAACCGGCACATCAGCGGCCGAAGCATCGATGGTTGGCACAGCCGTGACCAGGGCACGTGGCGCGTCGGCGCTGCCGACGCTCATGGCTCTCCTCGTCCTGCTCGGTGCCGCCGGCGGCACCGGTTGCGCGTCGAGTGACGGCTTCGTCTCGGCACCGGGCGCGCCCGACGCCTCGGGGCCGGCCGCACCCACCCGCACGGTCGCGACCGGCACGTTGCCGAACCTGATCGGCAAGGGCCTGCAGTACGCCCAGGACACCGCGCAGACGGCCGGCTTCACGAACCTGACCTCCCACGACGCGCTCGGGCGCGGCCGCGAGCAGATTCTCGACCGCCAGTGGCAGGTCTGCGACCAGTCCCCGGCGGCGGGGCCGCATCCGGTCACCGTCAGGGTCGACTTCGGGGTGGTCCATCTCGACGAGACCTGCCCGCGGGCGGGCGAGGCGGACACTACCCTGCCGCGCATCGGCCCGACCATGCCGGATCTCGCCGGCCGCTCGCTGAAGGTCGTACGGGCGGCGTTCGGCGACAACGCCAGCGTCACGGTGCACGATGCCACCGGCGCCGACCGGATCGCGATCGTCGAGAGCAACTGGAAGATCTGCTCGACCGTACCGGCCGCCGGCCGGCCCTACTCGCGGGGCACCCCCGTCACCCTCAACATCGCCAAATTCGAGGAATCCTGCCCCTGAC
>NZ_CAAAFS010000058.1:0-5564 GCF_900634755.1 Protofrankia symbiont of Coriaria myrtifolia | reverse complement strand
CCCCACCCGCGAATCTCTGGATCGTGAGCCCACGAGCGCCCCATGGCACAGACACCCGTAGCGCAAGTGTTCGATATATCGCATGACTACACCGCTGTCCATTCGCTTCGAACCGGGGCTGCTGGCACAGCTGCGACGACACGCGGTGGCCGAGACGGGATCAAACACCTCAGCCCTGGCGCAGCGGCTCATCGACGAAGGGCTGCGGATGGCCGAACACCCGGGCATCGTCTTCAAAAGCGGCCCTTCCGGCCGTCGGGCGGCGCTGGCCTACGGGCCCGACGTCTGGGAGATCATCAAGTTCCTCCACGAGATCGACGAACGCGGACCAACCGCGTTGGCTGCCGCGGCGGAGACGTTCGCGGTCGACGCCAACCGGATCAACACCGCGGTCAGCTACTACAGCGACAACCGCGACGAGATCGACGCGGAGATCACCGCCGCGGACGAGGCGTCGGTGCGCGCCGAGCACGCTTGGCGCGTGCAGCAGCAGCTCATCGCATGAGCGCACCGAGCTCACAGCCGGTTGAGCTCGCCCTCGACGAGATGTTCTCACCGAAGATCGCTGAAGTGCTGCGCGAACGTGGGCACACCGTCGTGGCCGTCGTCGAACGGCTCGACCTGCGGGCGATGACGGACGACGACCTGTACACGTGGGCCACCGCCGAACGGCATTGGCTGTTGACCGAGAATGCCAAGGATTTTCGTCCGATCATGCTTCGGGCGTTGCAGTCCGACAGCGCCACCGCTGGACTGCTGTTCACCAGCAGCCGGACCTTCCTCCGCTCTCGGCACAATCCAGCCCCCCTCATCGAAGCGGTCCATGCGTGGCTGCTCAAAGGGCCGCCGGCACCACCGCTGACGGAGGACTGGCTCTTCAGGGCAACGGACTGAGCAAGACCGCGGGCAGAACGGCCCAGTACGACGATCCATCATGGCCTCGCCCCCGCCCGCGGTGCACAGACTGCGATGGGACGGATGACTTCCGCACCCGTCGCACCGCTTCTTGGGCGAACACCGGTCCGGGGCGGGGTTGTCGTTGTGATTTTGCGGAAACGCGGACAGGATGGCGTGAGGGTCCTTACGCTGTGAGTGATGTTGCGAGCGGGTTGACCATGCCGACGCGTCGGCCAGGCGGGCGAGGTGGGGACAGTGCGTGACGAAACTCCAGCGGACGCGGTGCCGGATGCCGGTGGGGCAGCCCGGCAGCACCTGGTGACCTTCTGTGGGAAGTGCAGCTGTGGTTGTCCGCAGTTGTTCGTCGACCACGACGCCCCGGCCGAACGCCGGATCGTGCTCGTGGACGACTTCGGCCAGCAGGTGCAGATGAGCGTCGACCAGTTCTACGAAATAATCGATCAGGCGAAGTCCGGGGCGCTGGAAAGCGTCCTCGACTCGGCGCTGGCCGTCGCCTCCGGCATCCAGGATGCAGCCGATCGGTAGTCGCCGATCGGTAGTCGCCGATCGGTAGTCGCCGATCGGTAGTCGCCGATCGGTAGTCGCCGATCAGTAGTCGCCGATCAGTAGCTGGTACCGAAAAACACGGGCAGGGACAAAGCAAGGATATATGGTCACACGGCGCCGGCCGGCCCGGTGCCGGGTCCGACCGGAGCCTATCCAGCCGTCCCCGGAACAGGATTTTCCGGAACTTTCCGGGATTTTCCGTGTGAACGTGGACCTTGGCATGACCAGGCGGTGCCGCAATGCACCATGTACCGGGAGTCGCGGACACAACCAGCACGGCCGGTGGCCCGCTCTGGTCTGTCGCGGCTCTGGTGTTCGCCGTTCTCGCGGTATTTCACGCCTGGCACGCCTGGCGCGCCTGGAGGTCGGTGCGAACGGCACGCGTTGACGGGAACCGGATCGCCGTGCTGACCGAAACCGGCCATCTTCTCGTAGCGGCCGGCATGGCGTACATGTTCAGCCCGCCGGCCTGGCAGGCCCGCACCGACCGAATTCTCACCGGAGCCACGCTGGCCTGGGGTTATCTGCTCCTTTCGTCGGTCTTCCTGACCGTCAACGTGATCCGAAGAGATGATCCGGAACGCTTTCGGCAACCGGGCCCGGGCGGCCATCACGACGCTGGCGTGACCGGGACCTGCTGCTGCGCGCTGCTCGCGGTCGAGGGCCTGGCGATGGCGTACATGAACGCGCTGCGGTGGTGGTCGGCGGACGACCTCACCATCGGTTTCTCCTTGCTTTTCACGGCGCTGGCCGTCCTCACCGCGGTCACCCTGGTGCTGCGCCTGACGGCACGCCCGTACCCGGCGGAGACACGCCCGTACCCGGCGGGCGGGCCGGCTGGCCAGCTGACCGCCCCGTTCGTGAGCAGGGCGCGGGGCGCGTCCGTCCGCGTCCACGGCTGCCGCCTGATCATGAGTGCCGGCATGGTCGCCATGTTCGCGACGATCCCGACCCCCTGACAGGGCGCGACGATCCGGCCGGCCTACGCGCCGCGTCGATCCGCTTCGGGGCGGGTCTCGTCGGGTCAGCCGCGGGCGTCGGCCGGTACCCCCACGATGTGGGGGGCGGCCGGCGCGTCGTCAGCGAACGCGATGTCCTCGTCCTGGTCGATGTACGTCGTCACGGGCGGGCAGGTGCAGACCGGGTTACGGTCGCCGTAGGCGCCGTCGATCCGGCGTACCGGCGGCCAGTACTTCGACTCCCGCAGGGAGGCGACCGGGTAGGCTGCCACCGTCCGGGAGTACGGGTGCTCCCACTCGTCCGCCACCAGCATGGACGCCGTGTGCGGAGCGTTGCGCAGTGGGTTGTCGGTCGCCGGCCAGGTGCCCGCGCCGACCAGGTCGGCCTCCCGCCGGATCGCGATCATCGCCCGGCAGAACCGTTCGATCTCGGTCAGATCCTCGCTCTCGGTCGGCTCGACCATCAACGTCCCGGGTACCGGGAACGACATCGTCGGCGCGTGGAAACCGTAGTCGATCAGCCGCTTGGCCACGTCGTCCACGGTCACTCCGGTGCGTTTCGTCAGCGGGCGCAGGTCGAGGATGCACTCGTGCGCGACCAGTCCGTCACGTCCGGTGTAGAGCACCGGGTAGTGGGACGACAGCCGCCAGGCGATGTAGTTGGCGTTGAGGACCGCCACCGAGGTGGCCCGGCGCAGCCCGGCGGCACCCATCAGCCGGATGTACGCCCAGGGGATCATCAGGATGCCCGCCGACCCCCACGGCGCCCCGGCGATCGGCCCGATACCGGTGGCCGGCCCCGCCTCGGGCCGCAGCGGATGGTTGGGCAGGTAGGGCGCGAGCCGTTCGACCACCGCGACCGGGCCGACGCCCGGGCCGCCGCCGCCGTGCGGGATGCAGAACGTCTTGTGCAGGTTCAGGTGGCTCACGTCCGCCCCGAACGTGCCCGGCCTGGCCAGCCCCACCAGGGCGTTGAGGTTCGCGCCGTCGACGTAGACCAGCCCGCCGCAGGAGTGCACCAGGTCGCACGCCCGCCCGATGCCCTCCTCGTAGACACCGTGCGTCGACGGGTAGGTCACCATCAGCGCCGCCAGCCGGTCGGAGTAGGCGGACGCCTTCGCGGCCAGATCCTCCAGGTCCACGTTGCCGTCGCTGTCGCAGGCAACCACCACGACCCGCATCCCGGCCATGACCGCGCTTGCCGCGTTCGTCCCGTGCGCCGACGACGGGATCAGGCAGACATCCCGGACCGGCCGACCCTCCACGGCGTGGTCGCGGTGGTAGGCGCGGATGGCCAGCAGCCCTGCGAGTTCCCCCTGGCTGCCCGCGTTCGGCTGCAGGGACACGGCCGCGTAGCCGGTGATCGCCACCAGCCACTTCTCGAGGTCGCGGATGAGCTCCAGGTAGCCGGCGGCCTGGTCCAGCGGCGCGAACGGGTGGATGTCGGCAAAGTCCGGCCAGGTCACCGCGGCCATCTCGGTCGTGGCGTTCAGCTTCATCGTGCAGGAGCCGAGCGGGATCATTCCGCGGTCGAGCGCCAGGTCCTTGTCGGCGAGGCGGCGCAGGTAACGCAGCATCGCCGTCTCGGACCGGTACAGGTGGAACACCGGATGTTCCAGGTAGGGACTCGCCCGTACCAGCTCCGCCGGGATCGCCGGGCCGCCACCACCGGCGTCGGCTCGAGCACCGATGGTAGCTATACCTGGGATGGCGCCGCCCGCGGTAGCGGCGCCGGCGGCTGTCGCCTTCCGCGCCGGCAGCGCGACCACCGACGGGGAGGGCAGCGGTGGCACCCCGAACGCCGCCCACACCGCGTGCAGGTCGGCGTCCAGCGTCGTCTCGCTACAGGAGATGCCGACGTGGTCGGCGTCGACCAGACGCAGGTTCAGCCCGCCGGTGAGCGCCGCGGCGACCGTTTCGGCCGCCCGGGACGGCACCTGCGCGAGCACCGTGTCGAAGAAGTGGTCGTGGACGACCCGCACCCCGCCGGCGCGCAGCCCCGCGGCGAGGCGTACCGCGTGGCCGTGCACCCGCTCGGCGATCCCCGCCAGCCCCCGCGGGCCGTGGTAGACGGCGTACATCGAGGCCAGCACGGCCGGCAGCACCTGTGCCGTGCAGATGTTGCTGGTGGCCTTCTCCCTGCGGATGTGCTGCTCCCGGGTCTGCAGGGCCAGCCGGTAGGCGGGCTCGCCGTCGGCGTCCACCGACACCCCGACCAGCCGGCCGGGCAGCGACCGCTCCAGGCCGGCGCGCACCGCGATGAAGCCCGCGTGCGGGCCGCCGAAGCCCAGGCCCAGCCCGAACCGCTGCGCGCTGCCGACCGCGATGTCCGCCCCGAACTCACCCGGTGCGGCCAGCAGCGTCAGCGCCAGCGGGTCGACCGCCACCGCCACGACGATCCCGTGGCCGTGGGCCTGTTCGATCACCGCGCGCGGGTCCCGCAGCGCGCCGTCGGCGGCCGGATAGGCCAGCAGGACGCCGAACGCCGACTCGGCCAGGTGTTCCGGTATGCCGGCCGAGAGGTCCATGACCACCACGTCGATCCCCAGCGCCCTGGCGCGGGTGCGCAGCACCGCGATCGTCTGTGGCAGCGTCCCGGTGTCCACGACGAACCGTGTGTCGGGCTTCTTCGCGGCCCGGCGGGCGAGCTGCATGGCCTCGGCCGCGGCGGTCGACTCGTCCAGCAGCGAGGCCCCGGCCGTCGCGAGGCCGGTCAGATCGGCGATCATGGTCTGGAAGTTGAGCAGCGCCTCCAGACGTCCCTGGGAGATCTCCGGCTGGTACGGGGTGTACGCCGTGTACCAGGCCGGGTTCTCCAGGACGTTGCGCTGGATCACCCCGGGCAGCACCGCCGGGTGGTAGCCGAGGCCGATCATCGAGGGCACCGGGCGGTTCCGGCTGCCCAGCCGGCGCAGCTCGGCGAGCACCTCCGGCTCGCTCGCCGCCGAAGGCAGCTCGAGGGTGTCGTCGCGGATCACCTCCGGCACCGCGGTCGTGACCAGCGCGTCCAGGCTGGCATGGCCGAGCCCGTCGAGCATCTTCCGGCGCTCGTCCGCGTCCGGCCCGACATGCCGGTCGGCGAAGGTGAGCGTCTCGGTGGGCGGCGGGCCGGCCCGGCGCGCCGTCGCGGCCGGCGCGGGC
>NZ_CAAAFS010000057.1:0-2276 GCF_900634755.1 Protofrankia symbiont of Coriaria myrtifolia | reverse complement strand
GGCCGGCGCGGGCGCGGCGGCGGCCCCCGTGCGCGGGCGGGCCGGTGTGAGCTCGGCCCGCCGGGGCTGTGTCCGGGTGGGCTGCGGCGTCTGGGCGGGCTGCGATGCCGGCACGGTCACCGACTGGCGGGTGGCGGACCTCCCACCAGCGCCGTTCGCACCGCCGTTACGATTGGCGCCACCGCCGCGGCCGACGCCGCCAGTGCCATTCACGCCACCGCTGCCGTTCTCACGGCTGGTACCAGCAGAACCATCTGTGTCACCCGATGAGGATCCTGAAGAGGATATTGCGCCAGAAGAGGACGAAACGGGTACGTGCACGGTCGATGCGCTCCAGAGATCGGGCGACCCGGCAGCGCGCCGGCCGCGACTGACCTCCCCCTCTGTACGTATGCCTGAGAGCTTCACCCGGCATATCGACCCGCGACCGATATGCGTGGGCTTTCACCGTCGGCGGGACGTCACGGAACGTCCGCTTTCCAGAGTTGCCTGACCCGGCGGTTTCTCCGGCCTGAGAGTGTATAGGGGAGGTCTTGCTCCTTCGGCGCCACGGACCGCAAGCTGCCGTGGACTCTCCCGCGCGGGCGTGAGCGGCATCGATGTTCAGTTGTCCGTCTGGATTGAATCCTATGGTCGACGGTCGCCAGCCGCCAACCCTTGACGGCGCCGCACCGCGACGACCATCACCGATAGTTACACTACCGGTCCTGAAGGTGGTTGAGCTCGGCGACGGTCGGAACGAGGTCACCGATGGTCGCGAAGTCCACCGCGATGAACGTCGGCAGCCGGCCCTGCGCCCGCTGGCAGGCCTCGACCTGCCTGAGCAGGGACTCCCGGCGGTTGATCACGGCCGCGTCCGCGCGACTGCTCGCCGTCCGGGTGATCCAGTGGTTGATCAGTATCGCCGCGGGCCGGCCCGGCCCGCGGCCAGGCCGGCAGTCGAAGCCGTCGGGCGAGGAGACGTCCAGGGCCGTGTCGGCCGCGTATCGGAAGAACCGCCGGTAGAAGGTGCCCGGGACGTCGGCGTTCTCCGCGAGCACCACCAGTCTGCGGTTCCGCTCGACCATCGAACCCAGTGACGGCCAGTCACCATCCGCGTCCCTGGGGGGTGTGAGCGTGTAACGCCCGAGCCCGGCCCGGGTGAAGGCCCCTGTCACCTCGGACGCGGGCGCCTCGTCCTGGACGATCAGGGTCACCACCTCGGTCGGGTTCGCGTCGAGCCAGGCCCGCAGCCGGGTCAGCTCGGTCTCCAGGCTGAGCGCGCCGAGCTGGCAGATGTTGTGGCACAGCCACAGCCCGGGACGACTGGAGCGGGCGCCCCGGGTGAACGGCTCGAGGGTGGCCCGCTGGTCCGGCGGCAGGCCGCGCAGGAAGGCCTCGACGTCCTGCGGCGGCGTCCAGTGATGGACGTCGATGAGCAGCGCCCGGATACCCGCGTTCAGCTGGCCGATCAGGTCCGGATCCTGGGCCGCGCCCAGGAAGCGCGCGTCGCTGGCCGCCATCGCGTTGTGCGTCGCCGGGTACACGACGTCGGTGTAGCGGCGGTCGCAGAGCAGCTCGGAGCCGTTGCAGTACCTGGCGGCCGGGGTGACCGGCAGCGGCATCGCAATCCACAGCAGGACGACGATCGTCGTCGAGGTGATCGCCAGCGTCCCCCAGCGCCGCCGACGGGCATGCGCCCGGACCACCAGCATCCGCGCCGCGGCCGCGACCACCGTGACACCGGCGGCGGCCACCAGCGGCATCGCCGCGAACCCGAACCAGTTGTCGCGGACCTGGTCGACCAACGCCGAGGAGATGTCACCGACCATCGCCCGCACGCTCACCGGCAGCGACGAGGACGGGCCGGTCAACGCCGCGAGCGGATCGCCGACCAGCGTCATCAGCACGCCCCCGGCGGCGAGCCCGGCCGCCCCGGCCGCGACCAGCCCCGCCAGCACCAGGCGGAACCCCGACCCACCGTGCCTGACGATCACGACGAACCCGGTGGCGAACACCACCAGCATCAGGCCGGCGAGCCCACCCGCGGCGAGCAGCACCCCCGACGAGCCGAGATCGTGAACGGCGTGCACCGCCATGGTGCCGGGGGACTCGGGCAGCCCGGTCAGCGCCGGCCCCAGATCGATGCTGGTGCCACCGCCGACCCGCCGCCGCAGATCGGCGATGGCGGCCTCGTCACCGTCGAAGACCAGCGGGCCGGCGACCGCCAGCGCCGAGGTGAGATCACCGGCCCGCATGAACGTGACCAGTTGCTCGCGCACGGCCTGGTGCTCGTC
>NZ_CAAAFS010000056.1:0-18716 GCF_900634755.1 Protofrankia symbiont of Coriaria myrtifolia | reverse complement strand
GCGTCGGCCACCTGGTCGGCCTGCCGCTCGGAGAGCCGGACCGAGGTGATCGACGGCACGGACGCCGGTGGGCGTCCCTGGGAGAGCTGGTCGAGCGCGTCGAGCAGGCCGACGGTGAACCGGCTGACGTCGTCCACCGGGTAGGTGCCGGCGCCCGAGAGCTCGTCGGCCAGGTAGGTGCTGGCGAGCTGGGAGATGTTGGCCAGCACCGGGCGCAGGTCGATGCGCAGGTAGAGCGTGTCGCCGTTGCCGCTCAGATAGCCCGCGGTGCGCTCCGCCAGGCTCGCGGCCACCCCCTGCAACGACGACGGGGGGACGACCACCCGCAGGTTCGCGGTCAGCAACGACTGGTCCACGGGGAGGCCGGCGAAGAGCTGGTCGGAGATTTCGACGATCTGCGGGTCGGTCAGGACCTGGCTGTAGAAACGCTCGTACACGTCGGCGTCGGCGAGCGCCCGCTTGTAGTAGCCCGGCTGCTGCACGGTCGCGTGCACGGTGAGCAGGCCGACGACCGCGGGCCAGCACACCGCCGCGACCAGCACGACCAGCACTCGCAGCGGGCGGTCCCAGCGGTGTCGACGGCGGCGGGAGCCACCGCCCCGGCGGCGGCCGGCACGGCCGGTTGCCCTCCGTGGGCCGTCCCGCCGGGGAGCGGCCCCGGGGAAGGCGCTCCCCGCGGGGACGCCCGCTGGCCCGGCGTTGACCTCCCTCGTCCCGCTGTGGGCCTCGGCCGCCGCGGGGCTCTCGGACGGGTGGCCCTCGGCCGCGCGGAGGTCCTCCTCGCGGGAGTCGGCCACGGAGCCGGTCACGGAGCCGTCCGCTCCGGGACGGGGGGCCGGAACCGGCCCACGCCGACCCGCCCGGACGCGCGTGTGGCTCACCGCGCCTCCCACCTGACTCGCCGCGTCGTTTTCCGGATCCGACCACCTCGCCGTACACCGGCTCGCAACCGGTGCTTGTTTCTATGGTGCGTGATCGAAGTGTCTACGATGGGCGTAAGGTGGTGATCCAGTGTGTTGCGTGACTTCCGGATCAGCTCACCGGGACCATTCGCCCGAATTGCACCCCGCCGGCGCCTGCTCAAATACCGGTATTTCTCACTCCCGGGCTCGCTCCAGACCCCGCTCCGGGGCCATGACCCGCGGCCGGGCAGCTGGATGCCCGATATCCGGTCGTCACCACGACCATCCGGCGCTCATCCGCCGGACAACCGCGCGACGATCGGGCGGGCGGTCAGACACGGACGATTTCCCGTCCAGCCAGTCGAAATCCGTCAGATATGATCCAAAACACCCACGGCACGGCCATGAGCAACCGCACCGCCGGTGACCGACGCCAACAGGCCCCGAACAACAGAAAAGATCGCCAGAAATCCGTCGTCGCGTACGCCCACCAGGCCGAAAAGAGCGCCGAACGACGAGCTCGTCCGGGCCACGCTCCACGCGGACGGACGCGGACGCTGTCCGCGCTGCTTGACCGGCGCTCTAGTCTGCGCTGGTCATGGTTGTGGGTCACACCGGTGCCGACGGCACCGACACTGGTACGCGGTCCCGCCCCGCCCGGCCCGAACGTGGGCGCGGGCACGGGCGGCGCCTCGCCGTGATCGGTAGGCTGCTGCGGGGACGGCTGCGCCTCGCCGGCATCGTGCTGCGCGACATGAAGCCGACGCCGCACCGCCTCCTGCGCGTCACCCGGTCCGTCGCGGCGAGCGGGCTCGCGTTCGGCCTGGCCCTGGAGTTCCTGCCCGGCATCGAGATCAACGGCTTCGGCGCGCTGATACGCCTGGTGGTCATTCTCACCCTGGTGGGCGCGGTGCTGCGGCCGGTGCTCGTCGCCCTGGCGGTCGCGCTCGGTGGGATCGCCATCCCGTTGATCGGCCTGTTCGCGCAGACCCTGGTGATCTACGTTGCGCTGCGCATCGAACCAGAGGTGATCTCCAGCAGCTTCGGCGCGGCCGTCGGGGTCGCCTGGGGCATCGCGGTGATCTCGGCGGTCGTCGGCTGGCTGGCCGACGCCGGCAGCGACGGGACGTTCAGCAGCGAGGTCATGCGACAGGTCGCTCGCTACGGCGGCGGGGGCGGCAGCCCGTTCGACGGCCCGGGAGTCGTCATCGTGCAGATCGACGGCCTGTCCGCGCCGCTGCTGCGGTGGGCGGTCACGGCCGGCAACCTGCCCACGCTGAGCCGCTGGGTCCGCGGCGGCTCGCACCGCTTCGTCGAGTGGCACACCGGCATGCCGTCGACGACCCCGACCAGCCAGGCCGGCATCCTGCACGGCACGTCCGGCCACGTCCCCGCCTTCCGCTGGTACGACAAGGATGCCGGCCGGCTGGTGGTCACCAACCGGCCGCGGGACGCCGCCGAGATCGAGCGGGGGTTCAGCAACGGACGCGGCCTGCTCGCCGACGGTGGGGTCAGCATCAGCAACGTCTTCTCCGGCGACGCGCCGCACAGCCTGCTCACCGTCAGCCAGGCCGGGCTACCCGGCCGCCGGGCCCGCGGCTACGCCTCGTTCGCGGCCAGCCCGCAGGGGCTCGCCCGTTCGCTGGTCCTGACCATCGGCGAAATGATCAAAGAGGTGCACCAGGCCCGCAAACAGCGCCGCGACAACATCTTTCCCCGGGTCCGCCGCGGTGGCTCGTACGTCGCGCTGCGCGGGCTGACCAACGTCCTGCTGCGCGACCTCAACGTCACGTTCATCGCCGAACAGATGGCCCGCGGCGTACCCGTGGTGTTCTGCGACTTCGTGGACTACGACGAGGTCGCCCACCATGCCGGGCCCAACCGGCGGGAGTCGCTGCAGACGCTGGAGGGCATCGACCGGGTGCTGGCGATGCTCGAACGGATCGCCAGCGCCGTCGAGCGCACGTACGAGATCGTCGTCCTGTCCGACCACGGGCAGAGCCAGGGCGCGACGTTCCGCCAGCGCTACGGACGGTCCCTGGAGGACACCGTCCGCGGCCTGCTGACGCCGGGGGCGGCCGCGGCCGCGGCAACCGGGACCGCCGAGGGCTGGGGCCCGGTGAACACCCTGCTCACCGAGGTCACCGGCGGCGGGGACGGCACCGGGCCGGGGCGGCTGATGCTGCGTCGGCGCACCGACGACGGTCAGATCACCTTCGGCCCGTCCCGGTTGGAGGTCACTCTCGACCCGCAGCGGCCGGACCTCGTCGTGGTCGCGTCCGGGAACCTGGCCATGGTCTACCTGCCGCAGGTGGCCGGCCGTGCCGATCTCGAACAGATGGAGTTCCTGCACCCCGCGCTCGTCCGCGGGCTGATCGACCACCCGGGGGTCGGGTTCGTCGTGGTGCGCTGCCAGGGGCACGGACCGGTCGCCTTCGGCGCCCGGGGCCGGATGTTCCTGGAGACCGGGGTGGTCGAGGGCACCAACCCGCTGCTCGGGTACGGCTCGCGGGCCGCCGCGGACCTGCTGCGCCACCAGCGGATGCACAACGTCGGCGACATCGTCGTCGTGAGCCGGATCGACCCCGGCACCCGGGAGGTCGCCGCGTTCGAGGAGCTGGTCGGCTGCCACGGCGGGATCGGCGGCGACCAGACCCGGGCCGTGCTGCTGTACCCGGCGGGCTGGCCGACCGTACCCGGCCCGATCGAGGGCCCGGACGCCGTCCACCACCAGCTCGTCCGCTGGCTGGAACAGCTCGGGCTGCGCCGCGGCCCGCTGCCCGAGCCCCGTCCCGCCGCCTCTGGCGGGCCGGCCGACGCGAAAACCGCGCCGGCCCCGAAACCCCCCGGAGCCCACGAGGCCCCCGGCGTTCAGGAAGCCGCGGAAACCACGCAGAACACGATCGGACGGCCGGTGGAACCAGGCGCACAACCGGATACGGAGCAGCCGGATACGGAGCAGCCGGATACGGAGCAGCCGGCACACGCTTCGTCGAAAAACGTCACCTGACAGCTCCCGCGGGCGTCCACCGGCCGGCCGGCGGGTGGGCCAGGGACTCGCCGTGGGCGAGCACACGCACCTCGGCGGGCAGGTCGGCAGCGGCGGCGGCCAGTCGGGCGAACTCGCGTCCGGGCTCGTGGAAACGGTCGGGACGCACCCGGTCGAAACCGACCGACCAGAAGGTCCCGTAGTGGATCGGTACCGCCACCCCCACCGCCGCGGCCTCGGCCACCGCCTGCGCGGGGAGCGGCCGCGGGCCCAGCGTCCGCCGGACCGCCTCGATCGCGCCGGCCGGGTCGAGATGCCCAGGGCCGAGGTTGGGCCCCCAGCCGCCGACCGGGACGAGAGCGAGGTCGAGGCCGAGCGGGGCGAGATCGGCCATGGCGTCGTGCAGGGCGGTGTCCCCGGCGAACCACACCGTCTGGCTGCCGGTCACCACGAATCCGAGCGCCGGGCCGCGATGGCGTGACCACGGCCCCCGCGAACCGTCGTGCTCGGCGGGCACCGCCAGCACGTCCAGACCGGCGGCGACCGCCACCCCGCCGCCATGATCGATATCACGATCGACGGCGGGACGGATGTTGCAGCCATCGCCGTGATCGACGTTGTGATCGATACCGCGGCCATCACCATGATCGACGCTGCTGCCGTTGTCGGCGTGGCTGTCAGCGCTACCACCGGCATCGCCGAGCCAGGCGGCTGTGCCGTTACGGGGAGCCACTCGGACGCGGTCACCGGGCACCATCTCCACGCAGCGTTCGGCGAGCGCCGGGTGTCGGCGGGCCAGCAGGGCGGCGCCACCGCGCGGCAGGAGGATCGGCGCGGTCGGCGGGAGCAGCTTCAGCGACGGGATGTCGAGATGGTCGGCGTGCAGATGCGAGACGACCGCCGCGTCGACCCGCGCGGCCTGCGCCACCGGGCGCGTGCCAGCCCGCCGGCGCAGGTGGGCGACGCGCATCCCGAAGACGGGATCGGTCACCAGCCGCGTGCCCGCATCGGCGATCACAACCGTGCTGTGCCCCCACCAGGTGACGTCCACCCCACCAGTGTGCCCGCGGCGTGCCGCCGCCCGCGGTCTCCTCGCCGTGCCACAAAAATCGATGCTTCACGGCCACGAATGACAGATTCGGCACCGCCAGGACGCCTGATCGGCATGTTCACCGGCGCACGGTCAGTCGGAGTCCCGTGTTCCCGCGTGGTGACGGGGTAGACAAGAGCATCGATAGGCCACCATGAGATGCGATGCGCGGTCTCACGACAACGATGTCCCGCCGCCGGATGTCCCGCTGCCGGCCCGCGGAGTGCTGTACGCGCTCGCGGTACTGCCTGCGGGGGTCCGCTGACGGCCATGACGGTGGTTGTGCCGGCACGACAGCGAGGGCGTCCACGGGTGCGGGCCGATGACGCTGCTGCGGGTGCCCCGATGGCTGCGCCGGGGCGCCGCGGTCGTGATACTGGCACTGATCGTCGAATACGCGGTGCTGCCGCAACTGGCCGGTGCCCGCAAGGCGCTGGAGACGTTCTCCGACGTGGAGCCGCGTTTTCTGGTGCTCGGCCTGGTCCTGGAGGCGGCGTCCCTGCTCGCCTACGCGATGCTGACCCGCAGCGTGCTCGCCCGGGAGGGCCGGCCGTCGCTGTGGACGCTGATCCGGATCGACCTGACGACCCTCGGTGTCAGCCACATGCTGCCCGGCGGTGCCGCCACCGCGAGCGCGCTGCGCTACCGCCTGCAACGCAGTGCCGGAGTCGGCGCGTCCGAGGCGGTGTCCGCCGCGGCGATCCAGGGCGCGGGCTCGGCGGTCGTCCTGAACGTGATCCTGTGGATCGGCCTGTTGATCTCCATCCCGACCCGGGGCGGCAACCCGATCTACGGCACGGCCGCGGCGGTGGGGACGCTGCTGATCGCCGCCGTCTTCGTCGGCGTGATACTGCTCACCCGGGGCAGTGAACGAACCGTCCGCGTCGTGCGTTCCGTCGCCCACCGCGCGCCGAGGCTGTCACCGGACGGCGCCGAACGGCTGGTGCGCACCTTTGCCGACCGGCTGCGGGTCCTCGGCGCGGACAGGCTCCAGCTCGCCAGGGCGACGCTGTGGGCGGCGGCGAACTGGCTGCTCGCCGCCGCTTCCCTGTGGGTGTTCCTGTACGCCTACGGCCACGCCGCGTCCGTGGACGGCCTGCTGGTCGCCTACGGGCTCGCCAACGTGCTGGCCGCCGTCCCGATCTCCCCCGGGGGACTCGGGATCATCGAAGGGGTGCTGGTCCCCACCCTGGTCGGGTTCGGCTCGACCCGGGCCGTGGCGCTGCTGGGGGTCGTCACCTGGCGGCTGGCGAACTTCTGGCTGCCCATCCCGCTGTCGGCCGTGGCCTACCTGTCCCTGCGGACGGGGTCGCTGCGGCACCGCAAGCTGCCGCGGCAACGGCCGTGGAACGATCCGAGCACGATCAACGAGGAGATCACAACCTGATGACCTGACGCGGGCAGCCATCCCGGCCGGATGCGTGACTGACAGATATAAGATCATCACTCATAGTGTTTCTAGGTGGCCGCCACCGGTCGCCCCGAAACCAACCGCCGAGGAGGCTCAAGCATGTCCGCGACCTGGCCCCTGCAGAAGAACGGCAGCAGCGGCGAACCAGTACAGACCATCCAGTACCTGCTACGCGCGCACGGATACTCGGTGACCGTCGACGGTGTCTTCGGGCCGGCGACCGAGGCGGCGGTGCGCGCCTTCCAGTCGTCCGCCGGGATCGTGGTCGACGGTGCCGTCGGCGACCAGAGCTGGCCGGCGCTCATCATCACCGTCCGTGATGGTGACCGGAGTGAGAAGGGCGACGCGGTACGCGCCGTCCAGGACCAGGCAAACGCCCGGATCAGTGACCCCGGGAACTTCCTCCCCGTGGACGGTGTCTTCGGCCGGCGGACGGACGCCTGGGTGCGCGGCTTCCAGCAGCACGCCGGCATCACCGTCGACGGGATCGTCGGACCCACCACCTGGAACCGCCTCGTCAAGGACGAACCCGGCAACTGACCACGACCAGCCCGCGACCGGACGCGAACCGGTGGGCACCGACCCCGCCCACCGGCGCCGCCCCGCCCGCCCGACGGCGACGCCGGCTCGGCTCAGCCCGGCGGTCAGGCCTGGATGGCCAGGCGGTTTGTGGGGCGGGGCAGGCCGTAGTGGTCGCGCAGGGTGCGTCCGGTGTACTCGGTGCGGAACAGGCCTCGGCGCTGCAGGATCGGCACCACCAGGTCGACGAAGTCCGTCAGCCCGCCGGGCAGGAACGGCGGCATGATGTTGAAGCCGTCGGCCGCGTCCTGGGTGAACCACTCCTCGAGCTGGTCGGCGACCTGTTCCGGTGTGCCGGCGAAGACCCGGTGCCCACGGCCGCCACCCAATCTGGCGATCAGCTGCCGGAGGTTCAGCCCGTCGCGGCGGGCAAGCTCGGCGACCAGGGTGAACCGGCTCTTGTTGCCGTTGATGTCCCGTTCGTCGGGCAGGTCGGGCAGCGGCCCGTCCAGCGGGAGGCCGGTGAGGTCGACGCCGACCATGCTCGACAGCTGGGCCAGGCCGTACGCGGGGACCTGGAGCTGCGTGAGCTCCTCCTCCAGCTCCCGGGCCCGGGCCTCGGTGGCACCGATGATCGGGCAGATACCGGGGAGGATCTTCACCTCCTCGGGCGCGCGCCCGTAACGGGCCAGGCGCGACTTCAGGTCCTTGTAGAAGGTCTGGCCGTCGGCGAGGGTCTGCTGGGCGGTGAAGACCGCCTCGGCATACTGGGCCGCGAACTCCTTGCCGTCCTCGGACGAGCCCGCCTGTACCAGCAGCGGATAGCCCTGCGGGGAACGCTGGACGTTCAGCGGCCCCTGGACGCGGAAGAACTCGCCGACGTGCCCGATCTGACGAATCCGGCTGGTGTCGGCGTATATCCCGCCCGCCCGGTCGATGATCGGGGCGTCGTCCTCCCAGCTGTCCCACAGCTTGGTGGCGACCTCGACGAACTCCCGGGCCCGGGCGTACCGCAGGCCGTGTTCAAGGTGCTCGTCCAGGCCGAAGTTGCGGGCCTCGTCGAGGCTGCCGGAGGTGACGATGTTCCAGCCGGCCCGCCCGCCGCTGATGTGGTCGAGAGAGGCGAACTTGCGGGCGACGTGGAACGGCTCGTTGTAGGTCGTCGAGACGGTGGCGATCAGGCCGATGTGCTCGGTGACCGTGGCCAGCGCGGAGAGCAGGGTGATCGGCTCGAAGCCGCCCAGCACGTTGTGCCGGACCTTGCCCCACAACGCCAGCCCGTCGGCCAGGAAGAGGGAGTCGAGCCTGCCTCGCTCGGCCGTGCGCGCGAGCTCCTGAAAATACGTCAGGTCGGTGGCGCGCTCGGGCTGGGTCCGGGGATGCCGCCAGGCGGCATCGTGGTGCCCGGCGTTCATCAGAAACGCGTTGAGATGAAACTTCCGGTTGCCAGCGGCAGACATCACGTCCCTCTTCCCACGGACGAGTTCCTACGGACGGGTGAACGGCTGCTCCGGCCGGGCCAACGGAGAAGATCGCCACGAGTTTGTCGTTGTGTGCGCCGGTGGGGATGAAAAGCGTACACAACGGCAAACTCGCCTGGATCATGTTCCGCGCGGACGGCCACGGATGCCGGCCGCGTTGCCCGGACGGCGCGCTAGGAGTTCGAGGTGATCCGCCACCTCGTGAAGCGCCGTTCCAGAGCGAGCAGGCCCTGGTTGATGATGAGGCCGACAACCGAGACCGTGATGATTCCCGCGTACATCTCAGGAATCGCGAAGTTCGACTGGGCATAGTTGATCAGATAGCCGAGCCCGGCCTGGGCACCGACCAGCTCGGCCGCGACGAGTATCAGGATCGCGTAGGCCCCGGCCAGCCGGACGCCCGTAAAAATCGTCGGCACGGCAGCCGGAAGAATGACCTTCTGGAACAGCCGTACCGATGGCAGCCCCATCGACCGCGCGGATTTCACGAGCAGGGGGTCCACACCCTGGACACCACTGATCGTGTTCAGCAGCACGGGCCAGACGCAGGCATAGACGATGATGGCGATCTTCGAGGTCTCCCCCAGCCCGAAAATCAGCACGAACACCGGCAGCAGGGCCAGCGGAGCGGTGTTGCGGAAGACCTCGAGCACCGGGTTGAGGAACTGTGCCGCCAGCCGGAACCAGCCGATGAGTAGTCCCAACGGCAGCGCGATCGCGATGGCGATGGCGAAACCGCTGGCCGCCCGGGTGAGGCTGGCGGAGGTGTGCTCCCACAGGTCGCCGCCGCGCAGCAGTACCACCCATTCGTCGGCGACCTCGGAAAAGGGCGGCAGGAACACCCGGTCGACCACGCCGAGCCGCGGGAGCGTTTCCCAGGCGGCCAACAGGATCAGAATGCCCACCACCCGGCGGGAGATCCCGCCGGCGATCCGGCCCGCCCTGGGCAGCCAGCTACGGCGAGAGGCGGCGACCGGGGAGCCGGCGGACGCGGAAAGCCGGGTTCCGGCCTCGGTACGGGTGTTCTCAACGATGGCCAACGCTGGTCACTTCCCTCTCCGCCTGCCCCGCGGCCGCCGCCTGCCCCGCGCGCCCCGCTGTTCCTGTGTGCTCCTCGTGCCCGGCGGCCTGCGCGGGTGCCGCGCCAGCCGCACCACGGCGGGCCGGCCCGCCGTCGAAGGATGCCCGCTCACCCGCCGCCTGTTCGTCACGCTCGGTCTGCTGGGCTCTGGCCACCTCCTCGCGCAGCAGTTCCCAGACCTCGTGCCGGTAGCGGACGAACTCGGGATCGGAACGCAGGTCGTTCCCGTCCGCGCGGGTGGTGATGGGGATGTCGACGATCTGTTTGATCCGGCCAGGCCGGGAGGTCATCACCGCGACCCGCTGACCGAGGTACACGGCTTCGTCGATGCCGTGGGTGACGAAGAGAATCGTCTTGCCGGTCTTGGCCCAGATCCGCAGCAGCTCGTCCTGCAGGGTTTCCCGGGTCTGGGCGTCCAACGCGGCGAAAGGCTCGTCGAGCAGCAGGACCGCCGGGTCGTAGGCCAGGCTCCGCGCGATCGCCACCCGTTGTTTCATACCGCCCGACAGTTCGTGGGGATATCGGTGCTCGAAACCGCTGAGCCCGACGAGGTCGAGATAGTGCCGGGCCAGCGCCGAACGTTGTGACCGCGCCACTTTCTTGGCCTCAAGACCGAATTCGACGTTGCCGAGGGCGGTCCGCCACGGGAACAGCGCATACTGCTGGAAGACGATCCCCCGGTCGAGGCCGGGGCCGGAGACCGGGTTGTCGTCGACGAGTACCTGGCCCTCGCTCACACCGGTCAGCCCACCGAGGATGTCCAGCAGGGTGGACTTCCCACAGCCGCTGGGGCCGACCAGGGCCAGGAACTCACCGCTGCGGATGCGCAGGTTCACGTCGTCGACCGCGGTGAACTCGCTGACGGCGTTGCGGCGGTTGCCGTGGTTGCGGACGGCGAACCTCTTCGTGACGTTCCTGAATTCTATCGTGCTCATTGCCGATCATCTCTCGGTGTCGGTGAAGGATGATTCCCGGTGCCGCGACGGCTGGGACGGCGCGGCACCGGGAGTCCCGCGTCCGGAGCCGGCTGCCAGCCCGGTCCCCCGGGAACGGCTCCGTCAGGAGTTCGCCCGGAACGGATTGAATTCATTGGTGAAGAGTTCGGCCAGGGTGACGTCTTTCTTCAACTGGCCGTTCACTTTCAACCAGTCTGTCCACCGGGTGAAGTCGGCGTCCGCGATGAGCCCGCCCTTGCCGGCGATCCCGTATCCCTTGAAGTACTGGATGGCGGTCACGTCCTCCTTGCGGTCACGCTTGGCGATGATGTCCTTGAAGCGGGCGATGACCTGGTCGAGAGGAGTTGTCCTGGACCATTCGACGGCCTTGCCCACACCCTCGACGAACTGCCTGGTCGTCGTCGGGTTCTTCTTGATGAAGTCCTCGCGGAGCACGTAGCTGCCGGCCGAGAACGGGCCGAAGAGCTCATAGTCGCTGAACAGCGGGTGAATCCCGCCTCGGGCCAGCGCCTTGTCCCGCAGAATGCCGCTGAATACCGCGACGTCGATCTGCTTCTCGCGCAGCGACTGCTCGGTGTTCACCGGTGGGACAACCGTCGGTATCACTTTTTTGATCTCGTCCTGGCTGAGGCCACCTCGTTTGAGGTACTCGTCCAGGACAGCCTCGTAGTGCGCACCCAACGTGTTCATCCCGACTTTTTTCCCGAACAGATCACGGGGTGAGGTGATCGGACTCCCGTCAAGGACGTAGAAACCGCCGAAGACTTTGTCGTCGATTCCGTAGCTGCCGACCACCGACTTGATCGGTGAGCCCGCGGCGATCAGTTTGATGATCGCTCCGTTGAACGCCGAGCCGAAGTCGACGTCCCCGGTGGCGGTCGACTGGATGTCCTGCGGACCGCTGATCGTGTTACCGATCCACTTGAGCTTTATGGGGCCGAGATAACCGAGGTCCGCGGCAAGCTCGACCGGCGTGACCGCACCGACGGAGCCCTGATAGCGCAGTTCGGTCTGTTCGACCTGGGCGGCACCGCCGCCGGCGTCCTGCCCACAGGCCGCCAGAATCAGCGTCGCGACCAGGGCGATGGCTGCTGGCAGCATCCCTGGTCGGCGTCGAACGGCACGTCGAACACTGTGCTGCATGGTGAGGTCGAATTCCTCTCGGGTTTGTCTGCGGACCGATCAGCGGCCGGCACGGCCCCGGGCGGCGGTGAAGCGACATTGATCGACCGTACCGTTGAAGTCAACTGTGATATCACGGTCGTACGCGACACGAAAATAACAGCCACGGGAAATCAGGGCGGCGCTGCCGGCGCAGCACCCACCCGTCGGAACAGCGGGAAGAAAAAGGCGGGACGGACGCGGGATACACGCTGCGGCCATGATGGCCGATCAAAGAGGACGGCCGGTCAGGCGGAACACATGGCACTGGCGACGCGGAGGAGGTCCACCGCGCGCCGGACCGACATGCCGATATCCCTTGGCATGTTATGCACTATGTCAGTCTACAAGCCGGGTTGTCAACAAGTTGACCGGGAATTCTGCACGGCTCGGACGTACCGACAAGGGCGTAACCGTCCGGCTACTTTGAGAATCTGATTATTTTCCGGCAATGCTTAATTCCGACCCGCGTCGTGTAACGCTTATTCAGGGGACGGTGCCGGCCGGCAGCCCACCCTGGACGCCGGCGGCCCGAAGGAGACCGCCGACCCGGCCGCGGGATCGGCAGACTCACCGGCACCGGCACCGACACCGGCACGGCGCCGTCGGCAGGGGCGGCCGCTGTTGACACCGCCAGCGCCGCCCGCATCGACAGCACCGGTGAGACCTGCGAGAGCGCCCGCACCGCCCACCGGCGACGGCGCCGACACGTCGAAACCCGCGCCCCCCGGTCAGCCGGTCAGCGGAGCCCAGCGCCAATGCCCAACCCGCCCTGTTGTCCGTGCTCCCGGATCGGCAGTCAGCAGGTCGTCGTGCCGTCGCATCGGCGGCGGCACCACCCGCACCAGCCAGCTCTCCCGACGTGCGGTACGTCACACCGATACCGGCACCGGCGGCCGGGGCTCGCGGCGGCTTGCCCAACGGCGCATCGCGATATATCGTGAGCGTACGCGATACAACGACTGGAGGGTTATCGTGTACGCATCGGAATTTCCTGGATCGTGGCCATGGAGCCGCGGCAGGCATGGCAGCCCCGGCTCCGACCGCCTCCGGGCAGCAGCCGACGACGATCGAGGCGGCTGGCAGCACAGCAGACACGGTGGATACGGCAGGCACGGTGGGCCTGGTAGGCATGGCGGGCCCGGGGGGCCCGGGGGGCCCGGCGGCGGTGTTCCGTTCGGCCCTGGCGGCGTCCCCTTCGGACCGGGCTTCCCCGGACCGGGCTTCCCCGGACCGGGCTTCCCCGGACCGGGCTTCCCCGGACCGGGCTTCGGCCCGGGCGCCCGGGGCTTCTTCCCCGGCGGCCGCGGCCGCGGCGCGAAGGTCAGACGCGGCGACGTCCGCACGGCTGTCCTCGCCCTGCTCGCGGAGGCACCGATGCACGGCTACCAGATCATCAACGAACTCACCGAACGCAGCCAGGGCGCCTGGCGGCCGAGTCCCGGCTCGGTCTACCCCGTCCTGCAATTGCTCACCGACGAAGGGCTCGTCCGCGCCGAGGAAAGCGACGGTAAGCGGGTGTTCCACCTCACCGACGCGGGCCGCGCCTACACGGACGCCCACGCGGACGCACCCAAGCCCTGGGAAACAGCCGCGGCTGCCGCCAACCACGGCCTGACCGACCTGCGGTCGCTGGCGTTCGGCGTGGGAGCGGCCGTCGTGCAGGTTGCGCAGACCGGCAGCGACGCCCAGGTCCAGGCCGCCCAGAAGATCCTCGTGGATGCCCGGCGGGCGCTCTATCGCATCCTCGCCGAGGAATTCCCCACCGAACCGGACGACAACGAAGCCACCAGGGGCGACGGCCAGGCGGACTGACCCGGCCCGCTGCCCGCGAGCGTCCTCGGCCGGGTACCCGGTATCCGCTACCCGACGCAACTTCCTGCCCCGGCCCCGAGCTCGGGGCCGGGGCAGGAGCGGGACCTCACCCGACCGCTCACGCCCCGCCGGGGCCGGCGGAATCGTCTCCCGGCGGACTGGGGCATGCCCGGGGCACAGCCCAGGACGGATGTGTCGCAGGGCTCCAGCCACCCGGCGTTCCAGACAGATGTTCCAGACAGGTGTTCCAGACAGCGCAGCCGCCTGCTATCGCCCTCGGTAGCCCTGCCCGGAATAGTGTGAAGCATCGGTTTCATCCCCGACGGCCCCAGGTGACCCCGATAGTCCCCAGATGATGGGATGGGCACGGTTTTCTCTGGGGGAAGGGGGCTTCTGCCATGCAGAAGCTGGGCTCTGGCTACGTTCTGCACGAACCGATCGGCCGCGGCGCGTTCGGCCAGGTCTGGCGAGGATCCACCGTCGACGGCGACCGCCCGGTCGCCGTGAAGGTGCTGCGCGGGGAACTCGCCGACGACCCCGAGGCCGTCGCCAGGTTCGTCCAGGAACGGTCCGTGCTGCTCGGCTTCAGCGACCCGCACCTGGTCACCGTCCGGGACCTCGTCGTCGAAGGCGACACCCTCGCGATCGTGATGGATCTCGTCAACGGTGTCGATCTACGGGTCTACCTGCGCGAACGCGGCACACTCGCGGTGGCCACAGCGGTCGCCCTGACCTGCCAGGTGCTGCGCGCGTTGAGCACCGTGCACGCGGCCGGGGTCGTCCACCGTGATCTCAAACCCGCCAACGTGCTCGTCGACATCACCGATCCCGACGATCCGCAGGCTCGCCTGACCGACTTCGGGATCGCCAGGCTGGCGCACGGGCCGTCCCTGACCCGCCTCACCGGGATGATCGGGACGCCGATGTACATGGCTCCGGAGCTGGCCCACCGGGAGCACGCGCGGCCGCCGGCCGACGTCTACAGCGCGGGCATCATGCTGTACGAACTCCTCGCCGGCCAGCCGCCGTTCTCCGCTCCGCACCCGGTCGCGCTCCTGCGCGCCCACATGGAGGACGCGCCGCAGCCCATACCCGGCCTGCCACCGGCGCTGTGGGACGTGATCGCCGGCATGCTCGCCAAGGCGCCGGCGTGGCGTCCGACGGCGGACGCGGCCGAGCGGGCGCTGGCCGGGCTGGCGGCGTCCGGCTTCCAGCCCGTGGTCGCGCCTGCCGTGTCCAGACCGGGCGGCGCTGTGCCGGGCGGCGCTGTGAGGGGCGCCTTCGTGGCAGGTGGCACCGCGGTACCCGGGGCCGCGCCGCCCGCCGATCATCCCTGGAACACCCCGCCGCCGGCGGCCCCGGACGTCAGTCAGGCGCCCACCGCTGTAGCCCACGTACGGTCGCTGGACGGTACGGCGTCCGCATACTCCGCGCAGGCGGGCGCGTCCGTCTCACCGCAGCCCGGCGGGCGGCTGTCCGGCCCGTGGCCGACGGGCGCCCTGGGCAGGCCGGCACGACCGGGCGGACACCGGCGCCTTCCCGCGGCCGTCCTCGCCGCCGTCGCCGCGGTCGCGTTACTGACCGTGGGTACCGGCGTCCTGTTGTGGGCTGTCGGTGACGACAGCGAGGCGACCGTCAGCGCGCGCCCGGCGACGACGTCACACAGCGCCACCACGACACAGGCAGCCGGCTCCACCACGGCCCCGCCGACGCAGAGCCTGGCGCTGGCGGCAACGTCCGCCCCGCCGCCGGAGGCGCCCTCCATCGCGCAGGCAGCCGCCGGTACCGGTTCGGACGGTACCGGCTCAGACGGCATCGGCCCGGCGGACGCGGCCGGCCCCCAGGGCCAGGCGCCGGCCGCCGGACGCCCCGGCGCGGACGCGCCACCACCAGCGGCACCGGCGCCGAAGAGCTACGACATGCCGGTCGGATTCCCGGGCTCATGGTCCGGGACAGTCAGCCAGCCCGGCTCGACCCCGTACACGGTGAAGATCGCTCTTACCGACGGTGACATCGGGGAGAACGTGGGCCGGGCGTCCTACCCGGATCTCGGCTGCATAGCCGATCTCTATCTGACCGATGTGGCCGGGTCGACGATCCGGGTACAGGGGCGGCTGGTGGTGAACTCGTACAACGCCTGCGTGGCGGCAACGCTTGATCTCAGTCTGCGGTCAGGTTCGTCGATGAACTATCTCGCGCAGTCGCCGGGACTCGTTAGCGCTTCCAGCGCGGTCCTCTACCGCTGACCTTCGCTGTCGGCGATCTCCAGCCGTCGCACGCGGAGGTGCTCGACGTCGAGCGTCGCGATCTGGATGCTGCCCACCCGCGCCCGTCGGACCGCCAGCCGTCCGATCGCGAGCGCGCCCACGGCGAGGGCGCCCAGCGCTGTCGCGCCGAGGGCCAGCGCTCCGACGGCGAACGCGCCCACCGCCTTCGCCCCGGTGGCCACGACCGCACCGCCGGGGGTGGCGGGCACGATGCCGCCGGTGGCACCACCGGCAACAGTGCCGGCGACTTCGGCTCCCTCGCCGATGTCGGATCCCTCGCCGGCGTCCTGGAGGGCTGGCCGGCTGGTGGACTGCGTCAGATCGCTCACCCTGTCGAGGGTAGAGCCTTCCGGTGGGCTGTCGAGTTTCCCGCCGGCCAGGCCGGTAACTACCCGGCAGTAGTTTGTGTCCCGGCCTTCCGGCCACTCAGTATTCGGATACTCACAACCCGGCCGTCGCATGACGAGCCACCATGGGACGTCCGTTCGCGACGTCCACCGGCACGGCCTGGCGCCGTCCAGACCTTGACGAAGCAGAAGGGAATCCGATGACGACGGACGGGCTCGACGTGAAAGCCGCCGCGGACGACGACACCGCCGCCACTGGCTGCAGCACACCCCACTCCGGTGGTGCCAGCACGACCCACCGGCGACACGACCCGTACCGGCGACGCCGGCGGTGGGCGGACCGGGCCGCGACAGCCGATCCCGCTGGAGCCGTACCTGTTCGCCGAACCGCCGGCACAGCCGCTGGTGTCGCTGCGTGTCGAACGCCACGGCGCGGTCGTCCAGGTCACGCTGCTCGGCCCGGGCAAGGGCAACACCCTGGGCGCGGACTTCTGGCGTGAGCTCCCGCGGGTGTTCACCGCCCTGGACGTCGACGACACCGTGCGGGCGGTGGTGCTCACCGGCTCTGGCAACCACTTCTGCTACGGCCTGGACCTGGCGCTGCTGGCCGAACTGGGCGACATCGCGAGCGACGACGACGGCGGCCTGGCCCGGTTCCGCACCGGTTTTCTCCACCGGCTGCGGTCCATGCAGGACGCGCTGGACCTCGTCGCGTACAGCCGGAAGGCGGTCGTCGCCGCGGTCAGCGGCTGGTGTGTCGGCGGCGGGGTCGACCTGCTGGCCGCGTGCGACGTCCGGTACGCCAGCGCCGAGGCGCTGTTCAGCATCCGGGAGGTGAAGGTCGGCGCGGTCGCCGACCTGGGCAGCCTGCAGCGCCTGCCCGCCATCATCAGGGACGGGCACCTGCGGGAGCTCGCGCTGACCGGCAGGGACATAGACGCCGCCCGCGCCGAACGGATCGGCCTGATCAACGACGTGCTGCCTGACCCGGCCGGCGCGCTCGCCGCCGCGCACGCCTTCGCCGACGAGGTGGCGGCCAACCCGCCGCTGGTCACCCAGGGCATCAAGGACGTCCTGGACAATGCCCGCTTCGCCGAGGTCGAAGCCGGGCTGCGCTATGTCGGGGCCTAGAACGCCGCGTTCCTCCACTCCCACGATCTCGCCGAAGCGGTGACCGCCTTCAGGCAACGGCGACCACCGCGGTTCACCGGCCGGTGATCCTGGTTCCCTGTCGCTCCACGGGCTGTCGACCGGCCCCGACGCGGACGTCAACCGGCGGCCAGGCGGAATCGCCTCGCTCATACAGCGGATCGTCGCGCCTCGGACGGATAGGCTGACGCAACGGCAGCATCCGGCCGTGGCCACGCCCGCGTCAGGCGGAGCGGGCGCCCGTGTCAGGCGGAGCGGGCATCGTCGGCCGGTGGCCGTGGCCGGAGATCGGCTGGTGGCCAGACAAGGGCGACCCGGCCGGCAGCCAGCGGTCCAGCCGGAAGCCGACGGTCGGGAGGACGGTGCGGACGGCATGCCGATGATGTGCGCGGTCACGTTTTCGCCACGTGGACGGCTCTACTACGCCGATCCCGGACCGTATTCACCGAAGGTCGGGGACAAGGTTCTCATCCCCACCGACGCCGGCCCCGAGGTCGCCGAATGCATGTGGGCACCGCAGTGGGTCAGCGATGACATCGGCGGGCTGCCGGTCCTGGCGGGAATGGCGCAGACGGCCGACATCGAACGGTACGCGACCTCCCGGCGGCGTCGGGCGCAGGCGCGTGTCGCGGCAAAGCGTCTGATCCGTGAACACGAGCTGCCCATGAAGGTCGTGGGTGTCGACCACATCTGGGCCGAGAACATGTTCACGATCTATTTCACCGCCGACCACCGGGTCGACTTCCGAGGCCTGGTACGCGACCTCGCCCGTACCCTCGCGGCCCGGATAGACCTGCGTCAGCTCTCCGCCCGGGACAGCGCGCGCATCCAGGGAGGAATCGGCTCCTGTGGGCGTGACCTGTGCTGCGCCACCTTTCTCACGGACTTCGAGCCGGTCAGCATCCGGATGGCCAAGGACCAGGATCTCCCCCTCAACCCCATGAAGATAAGCGGTGCCTGTGGCCGGCTGATGTGCTGTCTGCGCTACGAACATCCACTGTATGAACAGTTCAAGGCCAAGGTCCCGGCCGTGGGCGCCCGGGTGAGCACACCCGACGGCGACGGGCGGGTCGTCTCCCACGACATACCGCGTGACCAGGTCATGGTCAGGCTGGACGCCGGTGGCGGGCGATGCGCGTGCAGCCGGGCGAGCGTCTGCGGCTCACGCAAGGAGTACGAGGCGGCCCACCCGGGGCCGGGCACAGCCCCGGAGGTGGCGGATGCCCTGGCGGGACAACAACCGGGCGCCGCCGAGAGCATGGACGACGGGAGCTCGGACAACGGCAGGGACGCGGCGGAGCCGGCGTACCCGATGGTGCCCAGCCCGACAGCCCCACCGCTGGTCACACCGGACCCGGCCGTCGCACGCCCGGCCACGGCAGCGGCGGAATCGGCAACGTCAGCCGCACCGGCTGCCACCGCCCCCGCGGCGCCGCCCCCGGACAACGCCCGGACCCGACGCCGCCTGCGCCGGCAGGCCTCCCGCGACACGGACACCAGCCACCCGGCCCCGGAGGCATCGCCCCCGGGGCAGCACACCTAGTGTCC
>NZ_CAAAFS010000055.1:0-13475 GCF_900634755.1 Protofrankia symbiont of Coriaria myrtifolia | reverse complement strand
GGACACTAGGCGGTCAGTGACCCCGCGCCGCCGGGCAGGGCGGGATCACGGGTCGAAGCGGTATCCCATGCCACGCAGGGTCGTGACGAGCCGACGCTGCGGTGGGCGTCCCTCGACCTTGGTCCGCACCCGACGGACATGCTCGGTGACGGTCGCCGGATCCTGGAAACGCGTGCCCCAGACCTGCTCCAGCAGTTCTTCACGGCTGAAAACCCGGCGGGGATGGCTCGCCAGGAAAGCGAGCAGCTCGTATTCGCGCGCGGTGAGATCGACCCGCTCACCGGCGACCGCGACCTCCCGGGCACGCAGGTCGATGGAAACGTCTCCGTAGACGAGCGGGTCGTTTCCATCGCTGGTGCGCTGCGGTGGCGGCTCGACGGGGCGACGGCGCAACCTGGCTCGCACCCGCGCGACAAGTTCCCGCAGCGAGTATGGCTTGACCACGTAGTCGTCGGCCCCGAGTTCCAGACCGACGACTCGGTCGACCTCCTCGGCCCGGCCCGTCAACATGATTACAGGTACTTCGCTGGTCTGCCGCAGCCGGCTCAGTACAGCGAAGCCATCCATACGCGGCATCGCGACGTCAAGCACTACAAGGTCGACTTCGGTCGTCTGGAAAAGCTTGAGCGCGGTCTCGCCGTCAGCCGCCTCGAGTACCCGATAGCCGAATCGTTCAAGGCTGCGGGCAAGCGCAACCCGAGAAGCTTCGTCGTCCTCGGCGACGAGTAGGGAAGCCCCCCTCGTTGCTGTTGCAGTTGCGTCCCCGGTCATGGCCGAAACCCTACGCAAGCTCTCCGGAACCGCTGCGAGCGGGGTATCGGCATGTGTGGGGTTCCCTGATTTAAGCACGTTATAGTAGCGCGACGACTACTTATTGTCAATGAAAGGGCATCGGAGGCACACAGGATCGGGAGCTCTCGACAGCCCCCCGCCTCGACCCGGCCGCAACATGGAAGAAACATGATCTTACCATCCTCGCCCCTGAACGATCACCCGTACCGTCACGCCCACGTCGGCGGCGGGATTCGCCGGGCCGCTGGATCGCCGGGCCGCCGAATCACCGGAAAGCGACCGCCGCTCGTCCACACCGAGGATCCGCCACCCTGATCCGCCACCCTCGCCGCAGCACCGTCACCGCCTCCCCTCGCGGTGTCCGCCACCGGCCGACAGGGCCACCCGGACCGGTCTGGCATACTCGGTGAGGCTGGATTCCTCGGGGTGCCGGCAACGCGGGAAGATTCACGATCAAGATTTACGATCAAGAGGTTCGCGATCCTACCGCCAGCCAGCCCCTGGAGCCAGTGACACGCCGGAGTAGCTCAGTGGCAGAGCAATCGCCTCGTAAGCGATAGGTCGCGGGTTCAATCCCCGCCTCCGGCTCAGACCCCCCTCTGACCAGGGCAGGCGCTGTGCGGCTGGGGCTCAGCGGCTGGGTCAGGACGTTCACGCTGCGAGCGGTGCCAGGCGCCTACCTGCGCGTGATACGGCCGGGGCACGTCCGCCGCGGCGACCCTGTGTCGGTCGAGCGCCGACCCGATCACGATGTCACCATCGGTATGACCTTCCGGGCGCTGACGACCCAACCAGAGCTTCTCCCCTTTCTGCTCGAGGCTGACGACCTACCAGAAGAGATCAGGGAGCGGGCCCGGCGCAGGATGCCCTTCGGCATCCCGGGCATCCCGCCAACCGACGTCACCCGCACGCGGCCGTAGGCACCGATCATGGTCATGGTGGTGAACCGGCGAGGATCCGCCACCACGACCGCGATCGGTAAACCTGTGCGGATCCGTCGATCCACAGTGATCAGGCGGATCTGACCTCCGGGGCGGAGTGTCCCGGGACGCCCAGGGCGGAGGTGTCCGGCACGGAGCCGTCGTGGTCTCCCCCCGCGGCGGCGACCGCCTCCTCCTCGCGCCGGATCGAGGCAAGAATCTCCCGCTCCGCGTCGGCGCGGCCGACCCACGACGCCCCCTCGACCGACTTGCCCGGCTCCAGGTCCTTGTAGACCTCGAAGAAGTGCTGGATCTCCAGCCGGTCGAACTCCGGAAGATGCCTGATGTCCCGCAGGTGCTCCTGCCGGACGTCCGCGACCGGCACGCACAGCACCTTGTCGTCAGGGCCCTTCTCGTCGCTCATCTGGAACATGCCGATCGTCCGGCACCGGACCAGACAGCCCGGAAAAGTCGGCTCCTCCAGCAGGACGAGCGCGTCCAAAGGATCACCATCCCGGCCCAGCGTACCCTCGATGAACCCGTAGTCCGAGGGATAGTGGGTGGATGTGAACAGCATCCGGTCGAGCCGGATCCGTCCGGTGCGGTGATCCATCTCGTATTTGTTCCGCTGCCCTTTCGGGATCTCGATGGTCACATCGAACTCGAGGTCCACTCCATCCCCTGTCGTGTCTGTGGGCGCGTCCCGTCCGAAGCGCCCTTGTGTTGTGTACTTGTTACCAGTGTCGGCATCCACGCACGTCACCTCGAAGGTCGCGGGCCGATCCGGCGGTGACGATTCACTGTCAGGGCAGGAGCCCACAGTGAAATCCGCCGGGCCGGATCAGCCCAGGGTCTACCCGGGAGGGCATTCCCCACGATGGCGGCCCGACCCCCGGACCGCGGCCAACGGGCCGGCGAGCCACGGGCCGCACGGTCATGCTTTTTCCACGCTCACCCGTCCCGCTCTCGGGGCTGCTGCCGGCTCCTGGACTTCCCGGGTCGTCAAGGACAATCCGGGAAGTCCAAGAGGTCCGCAGCGGCCACATCCCCCGGCTGTGGAAGCGCGCTGGTGGCGAAAAACATAACCGCGCGGCCATCAGCTACGGGCGCGGCCATCGGCCACAGGACATAGTCTCCCGCACGTGACCCCTCCGATGCCGGGCCGGGTCGGTGGGCTCACCGCCATCGCCACCGCGCTGCTCGCCGGTCATCTTTCCGTCCCGCCCGTGGACAGCCCGAACATCGCGCCCGCTCCACGGCCCGCGGCCGCGCCCTTCCCCGCCCTGGACCCGACGGTACGGGTCGCCGACCCCGCGGCGGTCAGCGCCAGGCTCGCCCGTCCGCTTGCCAACCCGGCGCTGGGCAACCCGGTGGGGCTGGTCGTCGACGCGCTGTCCGGAGCGACGCTGTTCGACCGCGGGTCGACCACCGCGGTGGCCCCCGCGTCCACGCTGAAGACCGTGGTCGCCGCGGCCGCGCTGACGACCTTCGACGCGCGGACGACCCTGACGACCCGGGTCTTCCACACCCCGTCAACCGCACCGGCCGGTCCCGCGCCGGGCGGTGCTGAACCGGGCGACCCCGTGACCGGCACGGTGGCAGCTGCCGGCACGGACGGCGCCGGGACGACGGGCGGGCCGTCGTCCGCCGCCTCGGCCGGCGGTGGCACGCTGTGGCTCGTCGGCGCGGGCGACCCGACGCTGACCGCCGCGACCGGGCCGGCCGACTACCCGGCTCCAGCCCGCCTGTCGGAGCTGGCCGCCCAGGTCCGGGCGGCCGGTATCACCGAGGTCGACCGGCTGGTCGGCGACGGGACGCTGTTCACCGGGCCGTCCACCGCGGCCGGATGGCGTGACAGTTACGTCGCCGAAGGCAATGTCACGCCGGTGTCCGCGCTCGAGGTCGACGGTGGGCGCACCGCTCCCGGCGCGGCCGGCCCGCGGACCACGACTTCCGACCTGGCGGCGGTGAACGCCTTCGCGGCGGCGCTGCGCCGGGCCGGTGTGCGGGTCGCGTCGACCGGGGTCGGTGCCATGCCCGGCGGCCCCGAGGCCGGCAGCCCCGGCACCGGCAGCACCGGCGGCTCCGGTTCCGGCGGGGCCGGGCCCCGGCAGGTCGCCGAGGTCCACAGCCCGCCGATCCCGTTGCTGGTCGAGCGGATGCTGACCTACTCCGACAACGATCTGGCCGAGAGCCTGGGGCGGCTGGTGGCCCACGCCCGTGGCCTGCCGGCGTCGTTCGACGGCGCCACCCGGGCGGTGCTCGACGTCCTGCGGGAGCTCGCGGTGCCGACCGCCGGCGCGAACCTGGCGGACACCAGCGGGCTGTCCACCTCGAACCAGATCGCCCCGGCGACGCTGGTGGCGCTGCTGCGAACCGCCGTGCTGCCCGGGCATCCGCAGCTGCGGACCCTGCTCACCGGGCTGCCGGTCGCAGGCTTCTCCGGGACGCTGGGCGACCGGTACCACGCGCCCGACACCCGTGCCGGCGCCGGCGACGTCCGCGCGAAAACGGGCAGTCTGCGCATCGTGACAAGCCTCGCCGGCCAGGTCGTGGACACCGACGGCCGACTGCTGCTGTTCGGCTTCTTCGCCCCGGTCGAGGAGGCCGGCACCACCCGGGCAGCCCTCGACCAGATGGCCGTCGCGCTCGCCTCGTGCGGATGCTGACCGCGTACGGATGCCGGCGGATACCGGCGCGTCCGGCAGGACACCGAAGCGTCCGAAAACACGCGGTGCCGCGGCGCCGACCACTCGAACGGACGCCGGATGTCCGGAACCGGACGCGCGGAACCGGTGACGAGCCGGGCGGGGAAACATCCGGAAGGCGGCGGCCATCCGGAAAAATCATCCCACGGTGACGCGGGAATGGTCGACGGTGATCGACGGATGGCAACGATAAAGCTGTCATCCCCAGGGAGAGGACATAGGCTGGCGGATGTGGACGCCGAGCCAGTGGACTGGGACCTCGCCGTAGCGACCGCGCGGCGGCTTGTCCGGCCAGGCCCGCAACTGCCCCGCGCCGAAGCGGACGCGGTGGTCGCGGACCTGCGGCGGCTGGCCGTCGAGGCGGAAGGCCATGTCCAGACATACACCCGGCTGGAACCAGCCGGTCCGGCCACGCCGATCGCCGTGGTGGACCGTCCGGAGTGGGTCCGCTCGAACGTCGCCGGCCTACGGGTGATCGCCGGGCCGCTGCTGGGCAAGCTCGCGGACCGGGAGCGGGGCAGGCTGTCCTCGGCTGTCGGACGCACCGTCACCGGCGTCCAACTCGGCACCGCCCTGGCCTATCTCGCGGGCAAGGTCCTCGGGCAGTATGAGGTTTTCCTCCCACCCGAGCAGGCCGGTGCGACCAGCCCCGCCTCGACCGCGGCCCCCGGGGAACCGGCCGAGGCCCTCCGCAAGGAGCCAGCCGCCGGAGCGGACGGGGCCGGGGCGGACACCCCCGCACGGCAGATCGTCGCGCAGGCCGGGCGCCTGAGCCTGGTCGCACCGAACATCGCCCACGCCGAGCAGACGCTGGGGGTCAACCCACGCGACTTCCGGCTGTGGGTCTGCCTGCACGAACAGACCCACCGCACCCAGTTCACCGCCGTCCCGTGGCTGCGTCAGCACCTGGAGGACGAGATCGGCGCGTTCATCGAAGCGACCGATCTCGATCCGGAGGTGCTCGCCGAACGGGTGAAGTCGGCCGTCAGCGCCGTGCGCGGCGCCGTGCTCGACCGCGGGCCGAACGCGCCGAGCATCGTCGAGGCGCTCCAGACGCCCGCCCAGCGGCAGGTCCTGGACCGCCTCCAGGCGCTGATGACCCTGCTGGAGGGACACGCCGACCAGGTCATGGACGCGGTCGGCCCGAAGGTCGTGCCGACCGTCACCGAGATCCGGACGCGTTTCGACAGCCGGCGCGGCGGTGGTTCGCCGATCGACCGGTTCGTCCGTCGTCTGCTCGGGCTGGACCTCAAGCTTCAGCAGTACCGGCAGGGTGGCGCGTTCGTGCGGGCCGTCGTCGCCGAGGCCGGGGTGGACGCGTTCAACCTGGTCTGGGAGTCTCCCGAGACGCTGCCGACCCGCGCGGAGCTGGTCGATCCGGTTGCCTGGATGCAGCGTGTGCTGGGCTCGCGTCCGTCCCTGTCGGCCTGACCAGGGGTGTCGATCACCGGACAGGACGAGCGGGGCCCGTGCCCAGGGCAGCCCCGCGGCCCGCGGGACGATGCCTCAACATCCGTCACAGCATCCGCCGGGATACCCGCCGCGACACCTGCGGGGGGCGGCGCACCCGGCGATGCCATGGCACACGACGGCGCGGGGGCGCGTGGCGTGATGCGGGCGTGCAGGGCCGTGAGCGAGATCCGGGTGGCCGTCCGACGCTCGATCGCCGATCTCGCCCCTGGCAGCCTGGTGCTCGTGGCCTGCTCCGGCGGGGCGGACTCGCTGGCGCTGGCCGCCGCGCTGGCGTTCATCGCCCCGCGCCGGGCTCTGCGCGCCGGGCTGCTCACCGTCGACCACGGCTGGTACGAGGGTTCCGCGGCGCAGGCGGCCACGGTGGCCGCGCACGGCCGGGCGCTCGGGTTCGACCCCGTCGAGGTGCTGCCGGCGCACTCCCCGCGTTCGGAGGGCGCTGCCCGGGAGGCTCGCCGCCGCGCGCTGCTCGACGCGGCGGGGCAGCTGCGGGCGAGCGCGCTGCTGCTCGGTCACACCCTTGACGACCAGGCCGAAACGGTGCTGCTGCGGCTTGCCCGCGGGTCGGGCACCCGGTCGCTGGCGGGCATGCCCCGCCTGGACGGGGTGATCAGGCGTCCGCTGCTGGACGTCCGCAGGTCGGCGACGCGCGACGCGTGCCTCGCCGAGGGGCTGACACCGTGGGACGACCCGACCAACGCCGATGAGGCGTTCGCCCGGGCCCGGGTCCGGCACCGGGTACTGCCTGTCCTGGAGGAGACCATCGGGCCGGGCATCGCCGAGGCGCTCGCGCGCACCGCGGACCTGCTGCGGGCCGACACCAGCGCGCTCGACGCCGACGCGGCGCTGGCCTACGAGCGTCTGGCGCTGCCCCGACCCCACCGAAGGCAGCGCGATCATGACTTGGACGCGGACGGGCCGCCCGACGGGCCGGGCAGCGAAGCCGACGGCGGTGGCCCGGGCACGTCCGGGCCACCGGCTCGGGTCGACCTTGACCTCGCCGGACTTGTCACGCTCAGTGAGGCGTTGCGTACCCGGGTGCTGCGCCGGGCGGCCCTGGCCGTGGGAAGCGCGCCGACCGGCCTGCGGGCCGATCATGTCCGGGCCATGGACGATCTGGTGACCAGATGGCGTGGGCAGAAGCCCGTTCCGTTGCCGTCGGGTGTCGTCGCCGGCCGCGCGGATGGCAGGATCTCGGTGTTCCGCACCACCGGGCCGCGAGCCGCGGGCCGGGGGGAGACCTCCGCACGGCCCGTGGCCCACGGGTCCGGGAGCCAGTCCAGCACCCACGCGCGGGACGTCCTGGCCGGCCGGCCGCGCGGACACTCCAGGGAGACTCAGGTGGCCGCTGCGCACACGATGCCCGACGAGATCGGCTTCGGCGGGCTCGGATCAGGAACGGATCTTCCCCCGCGGGCAGACCGGCATCCCGACATCGCCGAGGTGCTGGTCACCCCTGGTGACATCGCCGGCAGGATCGGGGAGCTCGCCGCCCAGGTCGACGCCGACTACGCCGGCCGCGAGGTGCTGCTCCTCGGTGTTCTCAAGGGCGCGGTGATGGTGATGGCCGACCTTTCCCGGGCCCTGACCATACCGGTGACCATGGAGTTCATGGCCGTCTCGTCGTACGGCTCGGCCACCTCGTCCTCGGGTGTGGTGCGCATTCTCAAGGATCTGGACCGCTCGATCGAGGGGCGGGACGTGCTGGTGGTCGAGGACATCATCGACTCCGGCCTGACCCTGTCGTGGCTGCTGCGCAATCTGCGCTCGCGGGGGCCGGCGTCCCTGGAGGTGCTCACGCTGCTGCGCAAACCGGAGGCGCTGGCGGCCGACATCGACGTCCGGTACGTCGGTTTCGACATCCCGAGCGCCTTCGTCGTCGGCTACGGCCTGGACTACGCCGAGCGTTACCGTACGCTGCCCTATGTAGGGACGCTGAACACGGACGCGATCGAACGTGGCGCCCGGTAGGCCTGGTCCGCACCGGCACGGGCGTCGCTGCGGACTGTGTTGATGATCTCGCAAATGATGGATCCGGCGGATCGACGGCGGCGGATCGTGCCACGAACCGCCCATTCGGGGCAGCGCGGTGGAACGGTACGCATCAGTTGCCCGTTGCTCGGATGTACACGCGGTAAGGCGCGCGTACCGGCGGTACCCTCGGCACAAGGGAATCCCGAACGAGGGCGGCACACACGTCAGGAGGGTGGAGCGCGCGTGTCCAGCGCTCCAGGCAGATGACTCCAAGAAGAATCTTCCGCGGCTGGGTGCCTCTGCTGCTCCTGGCCGTACTCGTGATCATTCTCGCGACCAATGTGCTGTCTGGCTCAGGCGAGTACACCAAACGTGACCTGAACTTCATTCAGCAGCAGATCGCCGAGGGGCAGGTCCAGGCTGCCACCATCCAGGACTCGAAGCAGCGCATCGAGATCACGACGAAGGACAAGTCCGAGTACGAGTCGTCCTACGTCACCGACCAGGCCGTAAAGCTTGCCGATGATCTGCGGGGCCACAACGTCCCCTACGAAGTCAAGGTCGAGCAGGGCAACATCATCGTGTCGCTGCTGCTCAACCTGCTGCCGGTGCTGCTGGTGGTGTTCCTGCTGTTCTTCTTCATGAACCAGATGCAGGGCGGCGGCAACCGGGTCATGAACTTCGGCAAGTCCAAGGCCAAACTGGTCAGCAAGGACACGCCGAAAACGACCTTCACCGACGTGGCCGGCGCCGACGAGGCCATCGAGGAACTCCAGGAGATCAAGGAGTTCCTGGAGAACCCCGGCAAGTTCCAGGCGATGGGGGCCAAGATCCCCAAGGGTGTGCTGCTCTACGGGCCACCCGGCACCGGCAAGACGCTGCTGGCCCGCGCGGTCGCCGGCGAGGCCGGCGTGCCGTTCTACTCGATCTCCGGCTCGGACTTCGTGGAGATGTTCGTCGGTGTCGGCGCGAGCCGCGTCCGGGACCTGTTCGAGCAGGCCAAGGCCAACGCCCCGGCGATCATTTTCGTGGACGAGATCGACGCGGTGGGTCGCCATCGCGGGGCCGGACTCGGCGGTGGCCACGACGAGCGTGAGCAGACCCTCAACCAGCTCCTGGTCGAGATGGACGGGTTCGACGTCAAGGGCGGTGTGATCCTCATCGCCGCGACGAACCGGCCCGACATCCTCGACCCGGCGCTGCTGCGCCCGGGCCGTTTCGACCGGCAGATCGTCGTCGACCGGCCCGACCTGCTCGGCCGTGAAGCGATCCTGAAGGTGCACGCCAAGGGCAAGCCGATCGAGCCGGACGTCGACATGCTGGTCATCGCGCGCCGGACCCCCGGGTTCACCGGCGCCGACCTGGCGAACGTGCTCAACGAGGCCGCGCTGCTCACCGCCCGGTCGGACCACAAGTTCATCTCCTCGGACCTGTTGGAGGAGTCGATCGACCGGGTGATGGCCGGCCCGGAACGCAAGAACCGGGTGATGAGCGACAAGGAGAAGAAGCGGATCGCCTACCACGAGGGCGGGCATGCGCTGGTCGGGCACGCACTGCCGAACAGCGACCCCGTCCACAAGGTCACGATCCTGCCCCGCGGGCGGGCTCTGGGCTACACCATGCAGCTCCCCCAGGAGGACCGCTACCTGCGCACCCGGTCGGAGATGCTGGACGACCTCGCGGTGTGCCTGGGCGGGCGGACAGCCGAGGAGCTGGTGTTCCACGAGCCGACGACGGGCGCCAGCGACGACATCGACAAGGCCACGAAGATCGCCCGTTCCATGGTCACCCAGTTCGGGATGAGCGACAAGCTCGGCGCGGTCAGGTTCGGTGGCGAGAGCAGCGAGGTCTTCCTCGGACGCGACATGGGCCACCAGCGCGACTACTCCGAGGAACTCGCCGCGGAGATCGACGCCGAGGTCCGCCAGCTGATCGACTCGGCGCACGACGAGGCCTGGGAGATCCTCGTCCGCTACCGGGATGTCCTGGACAACCTCGTCCTGCGTCTCATGGACGTCGAGACGCTCGGCAGGGACGAGGTCATGGAGATCTTCGCGACCGTGGAGAAGCGGCCCAGCCGCGGCTCCTACACCGGCGTCGGCAAGCGTCTGCCGTCCGACCGGCCACCGGTGATGACCCCGGCCGAACTGGCTCTGCACAAGTCCGGCGACGTCACCGATCTCGTCACCGGTACCAGCACCGGGCAGCACGGCCGGACGAACGGAGCTGGCCGCGGCGGCAACGGTTCCAGCACCCCTGGTGGGAATGGATCCACTACCACCCCGGTTGGCCCTGCTGACTCCTCGGTACCCGGGGAGGAGGACACCAGGGCGGGCTCCCCGGCGCCGTCGTCGCCCATCCCACGGATCTCGGACCCGTGGGCGCCCCCGAGCCTGCCGAACGACGACGACAGGGGACGCCGTTGACGACCGATTCCGACCTCGCACCTCCCAGCAGCGGACATATCTCCCTTTCCAGAGCCTCCGTGGACACCGTGGACGCGGCCACGCAGAACGTGAACGCCGGTACGGTCCCCGCCTCGGACGTCGCCCGCCAGCGGCGGGGACCGGATCTCGGGCCGCAGGCCGTCCGGCCGTTCGACCATGAGCGGGTCGCCCGCGCCGTCCGGGAGCTGCTGATCGGTATCGGCGAGGACCCGGACAGGGAGGGGCTGCGCAAGACCCCGGAACGGGTCGCCCGTGCCTACCGGGAGGCGGTCGAAGGCCTCGGGCGGGACCCCTCCGAGGTGCTGACCACCGTTTTCGACGAAGGCCACGAAGAGATGGTGCTGGTTCGCGACATCGACTTCACGTCGCTGTGCGAGCACCATCTGGTCGCGTTCGCAGGCAAGGCGCATGTGGCCTACATCCCGAACGAAAGCGGCCAGATCACCGGGCTGTCCAAGCTCGCCCGGCTCGTCGACCTGTACTCGCGACGCCCTCAGGTGCAGGAACGGCTGACGACCCAGATCGCCGACGCGCTGGAACAGGCCCTCTCCCCCAGAGGGGTCATGGTCGTGGTCGAGGCCGAGCATCTGTGCATGTCCATGCGCGGGGTTCGCAAGCCGGGCGCCCGCACGATGACGTCAGCGGTGCGCGGCCAGTTCCTGAGCACCGCGACCCGCAACGAGGGTATGTCGCTCATCCTCAGCCACCGCTGACCCGGCCACCGCTGGCTTCCCGCGGGTGGCCCTTGGACGACGCCCCGACCGTGTCTGACGGACGTTCTCGACCGCACGGGCGGGTGTGCCCCCATCAGACACGGTCTCGCCCGTCCAGACACGGTCTACAGCCGGCAGGCCTGGATGGACGAGACGATGATGCCGCGGGCGCCGATCTCCCACAGGTCGTCCATCACCCGGTTGAGCTCCGTGTGCGGCACCATGGCGCGCACCGCGACCCAGCCCTCACGCTGCAACGGGGATATGGTCGGCGACTCGTAACCAGGGGTTATCTCGCAGGCTTTCTCAAGCACGGAGTTCGGAACGTCGTAGTCCATGATGACGTAACGTCGGGCAACCAGCACACCCTGGATGCGACGCAGCAGCCGTTCGTGTGCCGTGGTGAGGTCCAGCCCCTTCTTCACCACGACCACGGCCTCCGAGTACAGCACCGGTTCGCCCAGCAGCGTCAGCCCGTGGGCCCGCAGCGTGCGCCCGGTCTCCACCACGTCCGCGACGGCGTCGGCGACCCCGAGCCGGATGGCGGTCTCCACCGCGCCGTCCAGCCTGACGATCTGGGCGTCGACCCCGCGCCGGGCCAGGTCGGCGGTGACCAGCCCGGGGAAGGAGGTGGCGATCCGGGTGCCGGTCAGACCGTCGATGTCGGTCACACCCCCTTCCGGCACGGCGTAGCGGAAGGTCGAGAACCCGAAGCCCAGTGGCAGCAGCTCGTCGGCGGCGACGCCGCTGTCGATCAGTAGGTCGCGGCCGGTGATGCCGATGTCCAGCCGGCCGGCCCCGACGTAGACGGCGATGTCGCGCGGTCGGAGGAAGAAGAACTCGATGTCGTTCTCGATATCGGTGACGACCAGCTCCGCCGATTCGCGACGCGCCTGGTAACCCGCATCGACGAGCAACTGACTGGACGCGGTCGCCAGCGCCCCCTTGTTGGGCACCGCGAGTCGCAGCATCACAGCTCCCGTGTCACAGTCCGGCACTGAACGCGCACCGAAGGGTCGTTATCACAGCCTGGAGTATACGTCGTGCGGTGTCAGACCCGCGGAAATCATCACCAGCTGACTCCAGTACAGCAGCTGTGACAGTTCCTCCGCGACCCGCTCCGCCCCCTCGTACTCCGCCGCCATCCAGGTTTCCGCGGCTTCTTCGAGGAGTTTCTTCCCGATGTGGTGAATTCCTTTGTCCAGCGCGTCCACGCTGCCGGATCCGGGCGTTCGTTCACGCCATTTTTCAGCCAGCTCGAGATATAGTTCGTCAAACGTTTTCATCGCTTCCCGGGCACCTTCCTTCCCACGGCCTTCCCGCCAGTCGCAAAAATGATCGTTCTGGACGCTGGAAGGGCTGTCCACCGCCCGGATCCCACTCCGGCCGGCGACCCAGGGACCTCGGCCTCCCGGACCACGCGCATGCTAACGCAGCACACTACGGCCCCGCGGGACACCCGGCCGCAGCATGATCATGCCCTCTTCGGCCCCACAACCCCCGAAACCCGGCCTCCGGCAGGATGGAGGGCAGTCGGCGCAGCCCGCGTGGATGCGGTTTACTGAACGACTGTGTTCTGCCCAGCGCTCGTCGCCACCGATCTCGACGGGACGCTGATCCGCACCGACGGCACGGTCTCGAAGCGCACCCGTGCCGCGCTGGACCGGGTCAGGAGCGCCGGGTCCGTCGTCATCTTCGTCACCGGCCGCCCGACCCGGGTCATGGCCGACATCGTGGCCCAGACCGGCACGTCGGGCCTGGCCATCTGCGCGAACGGCGCGCTCGTCTACGACCTGGACAACCACGCCACCCTCCGCCACCGCGTCCTGGACACCGCCACCGCGCTCCATCTGGCCACCGAGATCAGGGCGATCGTGCCGGACGCCGCCTTCGCCGTGGAGAGCGGCACCCGCTTCGGCCGGGAGCCGGCCTTCAGCACGATGTGGCCCGACCCGCACGAGGCCGTCGGGCACGTCACCGAACTGCTCACGGCCCTGCCCGCGACGAAACTGCTGGTCCGGCGCGCGCTGTCCGCGGGCAGCTTCGCCGACGTCCACGGTGCCATCGTGGCTGCCGCCGGATCGACGGCCGTGGTCACCACGTCCAGCTACGATCTTGTGGAGATTGCCGGGGCGGGCGTGTCCAAAGGCGTCGCCCTGGCGGAGATCGCGGCCGGGTACGGCGTGTCCGCGCGGCGCGCGATCGCCTTCGGTGACATGCCGAACGACCTGCCGATGTTCGCCTGGGCCGGCCACGCCGTCGCGGTCGCCAACGCCCACCCGGACGTCCTCGCCGCTGCCGACGAGATCACCGCCTCCAACGACGCCGACGGCGTCGCCCACGTCCTCGAACGCCTCTTCCGCTGACCGCGCCGCCTTCCATCGGCCGCGTCACCCTGGCCGCGGCGGGGTGGCGGCGGGTGACGCCGAGGGCCGCCCCGGCGAACAGATC
>NZ_CAAAFS010000054.1:0-7235 GCF_900634755.1 Protofrankia symbiont of Coriaria myrtifolia | reverse complement strand
GTGCATGTGCTGGTGACAGATGTGGCATGGATCCATCCCCGCCCCGGCGAACAGATCCTTTCGCCGGGAGCGAGGATGGATCCATGCCACATCTGTCACCAGCACATGCACCGGCGGTACTCCCGTGAGCGGCCCTGGAGGGACTGGCCCTGGAGGGGTCACCAGCGGGACGGGGCCGGATGCCGCCGGCACCCCGGCCCACGACATCGACGCCGAGTTCCTCGCGCTGCCCCGGGCCGCCCTCGCCGACGCCGTCCTGCAGACCGCCCGTGACCTGGGCGCCACCCATGCCGACATCCGCATCGAACGGCTGCGCAACGCGTCGCTGTCCTTCCGGGACGCAGGCTTGGAAAGCCGCACCGACGGCCAGGCGGTCGGCTTTGCCGTCCGGGTCGTGCACAACGGGACCTGGGGGTTCGCCGCCGGTGTCGACCTCACCGTGGACGAGGCTGTCCGGGTGGCCCGGGAAGCGGTCGAGATCGCGCGGGTGGCGCGTCCGCTGAACAGCGAACCGGTGGAGCTGGCCGACGAGCCGGTGCACGCGGACGCGACCTGGGTGTCGGCCTACACGGTCGACCCGTTCGCCGTCGAGACGACCGAGAAGATCGAACGGGTCGGGGGGCTGTGCCGCACGCTGCTGGCCGCCAGGGACGTCGACCATGTCGATGGCCGGCTCGGCCAGGTACTGGAGAACAAGTTCTACGCCGACCTCGCCGGGACGAGCACCACCCAGCAGCGCGTCCGGGTGATCTGCCAGCTTGAGGCGACCCGGGTCGACCGCGCCGCCGGCGGCTTCGAGACCATGCGCACGATCGCCCCGCCGGTCGGCCGCGGCTGGGAGTGGCTGGTCGCCGGCCCCGCCGCGGGTTGCTGGGACTGGGACGCCGAGATCGAGCTGATCCCGTCCCTGCTCGCCGAGAAGGCCAAGGCGTCCTCGGTCGAACCGGGCCGCTACGACCTGGTGATCGACCCGTCGAACCTGTGGCTGACGATCCACGAGTCGATCGGGCATGCCACCGAACTCGACCGGGCACTGGGCTACGAGGCCGCCTACGCCGGTACCTCCTTCGCCACCCTCGACAAGATCGGCACGCTGCGCTACGGCTCCACCCCCATGCACGTCACCGGGGACCGCACCGCCCCCCACGGCCTGGCGACCATCGGCTACGACGACGAGGGCGTGCGGGCCGGGCAGTGGGACATCGTCCGCGCCGGCACCCTGGTCGGCTACCAGCTTGACCGCCGGATGGCGGCGCAGAACGCCGCCGCCCTGGGCACCGGACGTTCCAACGGCTGCGCGTTCGCGGACTCGCCCGGGCACGTGCCGATCCAGCGGATGGCGAACGTCTCGCTGCGGCCCGCGCCGGGCGGGCCGTCCACCGAGGAACTGATCTCCCGGGTGGACCGGGGGATCTACATCGTGGGTGACAAGAGCTGGTCGATCGACATGCAGCGGTACAATTTCCAGTTCACCGGCCAGCGGTTCTACGAGATCCGCGACGGCCGGATCGTCGGGCAGCTGCGCGACGTCGCCTACCAGGCGACCACCACCGACTTCTGGGGATCGCTCGAGGCTGTCGGCGGCGAGTCGACCTACGTGCTCGGCGGGGCGTTCAACTGCGGCAAGGGCCAGCCCGGGCAGGTCGCGGCGGTCAGCCACGGCTCCCCCTCGGCGCTGTTCCGGAACGTCAACATCCTCAATACCCAGCGAGAGGCAGGCCGGTGACCGCACAGTCCCACGAGATCGTCGAACGGGCGCTGGAGTCGTCGCGGGCCGACGGGTGCGTGGTGATCGCCGGCGAGTCGAGCACGGTGAACCTGCGCTGGGCGAACAACACCCTGACGACCAACGGCGCGACCCGTGACCGGTCCGTCACCGTGATCAGCGTGGTGGGCCGGGCGTTCGGGGTCCGCTCGGCAAGTAACATCGCCGACAGTGACGATCTGGAGAAGCTGCTGCGCCTGTCCGAGGCGGACGCCCGGGAGGCCGAGGACGCCGACGACTACGCCGATCTACTCGGCCCCGGCGCCGACGTCGGCGTGCCGCACTCCCCGGGCGAGACCGCGGTGGCCGCCGCCGAAGCTGTCGCGGAAGCCACCTTCACCGATCCCGCGCAGCGCACCAGCACGGGCGTGTTCACCGAGTTCGCACGGGAACTCGGTGAGGCGTTCGCCGCGGCGCGGGCGGACGGGCAGCGCCTGTTCGGTTTCGCCCAGCACGAGCTGACCACCACCTGGCTGGGCACCTCCGCGGGGCTGCGGCTGCGGCACAGCCAGCCGACCGGGTCGGTGGAGTGGAACGCCAAGAGCGCCACCCCGGCCGGCTCGGTGTGGCACGGCCAGTCCACCCACGACTTCACCGACGTCTCCGTGCCCGCCACCCACGCGCTGCTGCGCGAGCGCCTGGGCTGGAGCGCCCGCTCGGTGGAGCTGCCCGCGGGCCGCTACGAGACGCTGCTGCCGCCGTCGGCCGTCGCCGACCTGCTGACCTACACCTACTGGTCAGCCGCCGGCCGAGACGCCGCCGAGGGACGCACCGTGTTCAGCCGGGCCGGGGGCGGCACCCGGATCGGCGAGACCCTGGGCCCGGCCGGGCTGCACCTGTTCAGCGACCCGCTGGACCCGGAGCTGCCGGCGACCCCGTTCGTGATCGCCGGGGCGTCGTCGGCGACGTCGAGCGTGTTCGACAACGGGCTGCCGCTGCGGCGCACCGACTGGATCGTGGACGGCAGGCTGGCCGCGCTGATCCACACCCGCGCCTCGGCGCGCGACGCCACCGCTCGCGGCGACGGGAACGGCGGCAAGGTGGCGGTGACCCCGTTCATCGACAACCTGACCCTTGACGGTGGCGGGACGGCGTCCCTCGACGAACTGATCGCGAACACCTCGCGGGGGCTGCTGCTGACCTGCCTGTGGTACATCCGCGAGGTCGACCCGCAGCTGCTCCTGCTCACCGGGCTCACCCGTGACGGCGTCTACCTGGTGGAGGACGGCGAGGTCGTCGGCGCGGTCAACAACTTCCGGTTCAACGAGAGCCCGGTGGACCTGCTGGGCCGGCTCACCGAGGTCGGGGCGACGGTCCGGACGCTTCCCCGCGAGTGGGGGGACTGGTTCACCCTCGCCCGGATGCCGGCCCTGCGCGTCCCGGACTTCAACATGAGCTCGGTCAGCCCGGCAAGCTGACACCCCCGCGTCCCCGAAACGCCTGTCAGGTGACGCGGGCCCGTCCCGAAACGATCAGAAACACATGATCGGACGCTGTCGCATCATGAAAGTGAGGGAACAGGTGGCGCCATGACAGCCGCTTCCGCCCTCACTTTCATGAACAGAACCGGACGCGCACGCCCGACTGCCTGACCGGTGTTCCAGGCGTTTGCTGTTCCAGCATTTCCGTCGTTCTGGCCGCGGCCGGCGTCCATGGCGTCCCCACGTCCCCGCGCGGCCCGCCACGGCCGGCGGAGCCGGCGGCGGGCAGGCCTCCCACGGGTTCGACACAGGCCGCCCACGGGGTTCACAGGTAGGCGCCGCGGCCGAACTGCTCGCCCTGCTGGGGAGCGCTGGGCAGGGCCCGCCGGCGCATCTCCTCCAGTTGGGCCCGGGCGGCCATCTGCTGGGCGAGCAGCGCCGTCTGGATGCCGTGGAATAGTCCTTCCAGCCATCCGACGAGCTGTGCCTGAGCGATCCGCAGCTCGGCGTCGCTGGGGGTCTGGGAGTCGTTGAAGGGGAGCGTGAGCCGGCCGAGCTCCTCGGCCAGCTCCGGGGCGAGCCCGTCGGAGAGCTCGGTGATCGCGTTACGGTGGATCTCCCGCAGGCGTACCCTGCTCGCCTCGTCCAGCGGCGCTGCCCGTACCTCCTCCAGCAACTGTTTGATCATTGAGCCGATCCGCATCACCTTGTCCGGCTGGGGGACCATCTCCATGAGCGCGCTCGCATGATCCTTGTCGTCTTCGGCCGCGGGCGACGCGGCCGGTTCGCCACCGAGCTGGGCGGCCACGACCCGCGAACGGGCAGCCGTGGTGCCCTCGTCCAGTGTTCCGTCCGGTCCGACGACCACGACCCGTGGGTCCGGTTGATCTGCCATACACCCATCCTGCCTGCTCGATCCGACAGGTATGCGGCCAGGACGGAAACGAGTCCGCAACTGGGCACCGTCAGCAACGGACGACCACCACATCACTATCCGCCGCCAGCTCCGCCTTCCGCGGCCAGCGCGTTACGGGGCGCCCACGGCTACGAGATGTCCACGGCTACAGGATGTCCACGGCTACGGGGTGTCCACGGCGAGCAGGACCTTGCCCACGTGGCCAAGCTCCTCGACGTGCCGGTGCGCGTCGGCGACCTTCTCGATCGGCACCACCTGGTCGATCACCGGACGGATCGCCCCGGCCTCGACCGCCGGCCAGATCCGCTCACGGACGTCCGCCACGATCGCGGCTTTCCGCTCGTCCGGCCGGGCCCGCAGAGACAGCGCGTGGACGCTCCCCCGCTTGGCCAGCAGCGCCGCCAGGTTCAGCTCGCCCTTGCGCCCGCCCTGCAGCCCGATGACGACGATGCGCCCCTCGACGGCCAGCGCCTCGACGTTGCGCGCCAGGTACGCCCCGCCCATGTTGTCGAGGATCACGTCCGCGCCACGGCCGCCGGTGGCCTCCCGCACCCGGTCGACGAAGTCCTCGTCCCGGTAGGAGATGGCGAGATCGGCTCCGAGTTCGCGGACGCGCACCAGCTTCGCAGGGCTGCCCGCGGTGGTCGCGATCGTCGACGACGGCCGCAGGGCCCGCACCGCCTGGATCGCGAACGTCCCGATCCCGGACGCCCCGCCGTGCACCAGGAACACCTCGCCGTCACGCAGATCGGCGACCCCGAACACCGTCGAGTGGACCGTGGCCGCGGCCTCGGGCAGCCCGGCGGCCTCGAGCAGTGACACCCCGGCCGGCACCGGGAGCACGTGGCCGGCGGGGACGTTGACCCTCGTCGCGTACCCGCCGCCGGCGAGCAGGGCGCAGACCTCGTCCCCCGGCTGCCACGCGGTCACCCCGGCGCCGACCGCGGCGACCCGGCCGGAGCACTCCATCCCCAGCACGGCGGACGCGCCCGGCGGCGGCGGGTAGAAGCCCTGGCGTTGCAGCAGGTCGGCGCGGTTGACCGCGGAGGCGACCACGTCGATGGCGATCTCACCCGGGCCAGGCGGGGCGAGGTCGTCCACCTCCGCCCAGGACATGACCTCGGGAGCACCGAAAGACGCCACCGTCACCGCGCGCACCAGCCCACCGTATCCACGCCCGCCCGCGCACCGCGTCCGACCCGCACCCACGATCATCAACCGGCCGCGGGAACAGGCGTCCCCCGGCAGGAACGCGGCCCACCGGGCTTCGGTTTTCCGAACCGTGCCGAAGTCTGCTCAGGACCACTGGCCCCGACAACACCGGGAGGGGTCCCGAGACGACTGGCTTTTTTCTGGCCGAGAACCGATTACGGACGATCAGCAATTGGGCGTTCACAATGATGAAAATCGTCATCCGCCTACGGGCAGAAAACGGCTTTGATCAGCCTTTATTGATATCGTGCTCCCACGGTCTCCGCGTTCGGAAGTCCTCGGGAAGACGGAAGGGTTTCGTTACCGTACGGGCTGCCATACGGAAGATCAGAGACTAGCCCGAGACCAGTCGCAGTACGGCGGCCCCGTCGGAAGACCATCCGGCCAACTGGATCGAAACCGTCCTGGGTTCCGGAGCCGGCGGCCCCTGCACTTTACCGGGAGCGCAGAATCCGCTACGGAAACCACCGCCGCGGAGAAACGTGAAAATGGTACCGCAGGTGCCTTTGAGGGTGCCGGACGCCTGCCCGCCATTCGCCAGGCTCAGCTCGAAGTCGAGTCCGTCGGGACTTACCTTGGTCACGGAAAGAGCGTCGGGGCCGACCGCGATGTCGACCGGCCCGTGCACGGACACCTCGCAGGTGCCGTCCACACAGGCTTCGAACCGTGTGCCGTCGACCGCGTTTAACGGCGGAGGCGACGGAACGGCTCTGGCGACAGGCGAGGTGGTAACGGGAACGACGATGGACGCCGTGGTGGCGGCAGGTGAGGTGACAGGAGGCACAATGGTGGGCACCGCGGTGGCGACAGGGACGGTTATGGCAGGGGCGCTGGTGGACGCCGCGACGGTAGCGACCTGGGAGCCGCAGCCAGCTATGGAAAGTGCCGCGAGAAGTACGCATCCCACACGCCCGCGAGGTCCCGGGGTCAACACGGAGCCACCGTTTCGACAGGCCGTCATCGATTACTGGTCCTCTCGCTCTGCCACCGGCCATCCGGCGCGCTGGCGACGATGCGGCATACTCGCCAGCCGCACTCCCGCGAGCCCACACCGTTGGTTGCCGGCCGATCCGCCTACATCATGTCCGGTCAACGGTGTCATACAGTAGTTGCCATGCGGCGGATATTGTGACAACAGTGACTTTTCTTGACGCCGCACCTTGGCCTCCTGGCGAGCGAATGGCCGGATGACAAGCGCTCCCCGGATGACGGGGAAGAGCCCGAGCGGCTGGAACAAGCCGATGGACCGCGCGGAGACAAAGTTGACCAATCCGTTGAGCACAGCGATCGGCTCGACGATGACGATGGCAATGACGAAGCGGATGCATGACAGCCGGCGAGGCAGCATGGCCGCGCATGCCAGCGGCGCCCCGGCCAGCACGAGGAACACCAGCGCGACAATGCCGAGCAACCCGGCCTCGCCGGAATCGGCGTGGTCATCCGCGGCAGTGACGCCGAACAGCAGGACGAATGCTCCGCCCGCGATACCGAGCGCCGCCCGTATGAACATCTCGTCGATGACGACCGTAACAACCCCGCCCTGACACCATGGGAACGGCAGACTCTCCTGGGTGGCCGAGAGTCTGCCGCACGTCGTCATCGCCCGGCGGCCCAACATCGAGAAAAGTACCGTGGAGACCTGCCTGGAACGAGTCCGGCAGAAGTACCGCGGCAAGGGTGCCTCATAAAAAGCCCGAGCGACTACGTCAGACGTGTAAAAGAAGACCCGATCCGCGGCGACCTGCCGTGGACGACGGCGGCGGCTCCGGCACGTGACGTCGTCACCCATGCTGATCTGCCGGCCCGATGAAGCCCAGCTGGCCACCGGGTGGCATGCGAGCCGCCCCGGCCGGCCCGGGCACGGATCAGACGGGTTCGGGCTCGGGCTCGGGCTCGATCGGAGCGGGTTCGGTGTAGGGGG
>NZ_CAAAFS010000053.1:0-11202 GCF_900634755.1 Protofrankia symbiont of Coriaria myrtifolia | reverse complement strand
GTGTAGGGGGAGGGCTCGTGCGGGGCGGGCGGCAGATCGGGCGTACTGGGAAGCAGCGGAGCGGGGTCGTCCGGGATCGGAGTGTCCGGATCAAGCGGAGGCGGTGGGGCAGGCCGATGCACACGGACGTCCCGGCGAGCCACAACGACTTCGTGCGAAGCACCCATATGCGCCGGCATACCCCGACCGGTGTCCCACGGAAACATCGTTACGTCATCCGGCAACAGTCCGCGGACAGGATGAGGGAGTGAATCACCCGATCCCAGCCGGATGATGACCAAATCGTGGTGATGACCGAATTGTACGGACCCGCCGCAGCCCATAGGCTGCGCGCCGGACATACTTCTCTCATCCTGCCACCGGGCGAGATCCACACATGTGGCGCATCGCCCATCGGACGAGCTTCAGGAGCACGCCGGTTGGAACGGGACGGCGACACCATCGAAGCGGGCGGTGCCGTGGGTACCTCCGTGGTACCGGCGGACCCCGTGTCACCGGATGCCCCTGTGGCACCCGATGATCCCGTAGCGCCCGATGGCCATGTCGGTGACCGCGCCCCTACCCGCCCGGCCGCCGTGGACGGTGGCCCCGACGACCACGACGACCACGACGGCCCGGCCGCGGAGTTCCACGACTTCTTCGAGCGGCACCATCGCCAACTGTCCCGGCTCGCCTATCTGCTGACCAACGACCATGACGCCGCCGACGACATCACCGCCGACGCGTTCACCGCCGCCTGGCGGCGCTGGGACAGGGTCCGCCAGGCCGACAGCCCGCTGGCCTACCTCAGACGTACCGTCGCGAACATGGCCGCGAGCCGGCTACGGCGGATCGTGCGCGAGCGGCACGGCCTCGGCATTCTCGGCAGCCTGGCCGAGACCCGCAGCACCGACACCGACGTGCCGGCCGTCGTCGACGTCCGGACGGCGTTGATGTCGCTGTCGACCGGCAAACGGGAGTGCCTGGTGCTCCGGTACGCCTTCGACCTCTCCGAGGACGAGACCGCCCGCACCCTGGGGATCTCCGTCGGCACGGTCAAGAGCCAGACCTCGAAGGGCGCCGGTGAGCTGGAGCGCGTCCTGCTGGCGGGCACACGCGACAACGCGCGTGGGAGCGCCCGGGGGCCGCAGGCTCCGCCGGCGGCGGATCCCGTGGCACGGCTGGGCAGGAAGCATCCCGAGGCGCGCAAGGGGCTGCCACGCCGGCGGCGCGACGTCGATCCGCGGGCGCGGCTGCGGGGTGGGGAGGCGACATGACAGGCGGTCGCCGCTGCACCGGCCGTCGCCACCGCGGACACACCCTCGTGGAACCGGGGCCGTGGCTGTCCGAGACGCTCACGGACGCGGCGAACGCGCACGAGCCGGACAGCGCGCGGATCCGCGGACGCGTTGTCGGGCCGGGCCGTGAGACCCGCCCACCGCTGGCCCACGCTGCCGGCCGTCGCTCCGAAAGCCCGGATCGGCTGCCTCGTGACCAGCGACGGCGGCAGGGTCTGGAGCGGCAGGGCCTGGAAAGGACGGCCCCGCGGGGAAGAAGGCCGGAGAGACCGCCTGCCGTTTCCTCCCGATCCGTGACGATTACCCTGGGCGCCGTCGTCGGCGTGCTCGGCGTCGTGGCGATCACGCTGATCGGCATCCGGACAGTCCCGTCGCGCAATAATGATCATTCTATGTCGGCCACGGCGCTTCCGGTACCGCCGCCCGCTTCCGCGACCGGGGTCACCCTGCCTCTGCCCATCCCCTCGCAACAGCCCGCGTCGGCCGGGCCGACGTCACAGACCACACCCGACCCGGCCGCCGCGCCTCCGTCACCCCGAACACCGGCGGACAAGGCGCCGCGGGTCCAGCTCAGTGTCGGCCCGACGCCCCTGGAACGGATCATTCTGCCGACCCCGGGCGCCCGGGACTGGGTTCTTTACGGGAACGGCGCGAACAGATCCGCCGAGCGGGTACGCGCGAACCTGGCAGAACCGATCATTGGCCGGCTCAACGTGTCCGGCAGCGACCCGACGGTGGTCGCCGCTACCAGCCGGTTCGACTGGAGTGCGGGCAGCCCACAGCGGACGGGCCGCAACTATGCCGACGCCCTGGCGCTGCGGGACTCCGGCAGGTTCCGGCTTGCCGTCCCGACGGCCGGCCAGGCCGGCCGTCTGAGCCTGTACCTGGGCACGCTGGGGGTACGGGGCGTGGTGCGGGCCGACATCGACGGGCAGGATGTCTCGTCTGTCGTCGTGCAGTCGGGCCATTCGAGCAGATGGGTGGGTTCGGTAGTCGAGATCGACTTCGACCCGGGCTCGAGTGGAGGCATCCTGACCGTCGAGGTGTCCGCCCGGGCAGAGCCCGATTCAGATGACGCAGACGACCGCGACTACTCGAACAATCGCGACGAGCAGGACGAACGGCGCGACCCGGACGGGCGGGGCAGCCCCGGCGGCGGCAGGTTGTCCAGGCCGCAGCAGGTCCAGGCTGCGCCCCCGGGGCAGATCTCGCTTGCCGCGGCTGTCCTCTCCGGCCGCCGGTGAGCCGTTCTCGACGTCGAAAAAAATGTTCCGGACGCGGCAACCCCGCCAGGCTCCCGGGCGACTGGACATATGAACGTGCGGACAGCTCCGCTGCGCTCAGAACCGATGATCTTTCGGCTGACCAAAGCGCTGTTTCCGAACGTTCCGGCTCGCCCGTTCCCCGCTAACCCCCCCAGCCGGGGCGGGCGAGCCGCACTTGTCAACCCGTCCGACAGCCACGCCGGGCACGAACGGATGTAGCGTCGCAGACGTGCGCCGAATCCTCTTCTCGCCCTCCTGGATCCTGCGTCACGCGCTCGCACTGTTCATGATCGGTCTGTTCGCCAGGCTCGGGTGGTGGCAGTGGGAGAAGGGGCAGTCCGGTCGCGGGACCCTGCAGAACCTCTTCTACGGTGTGGAATGGCCGATCTTCGCCGCGGCCGTGATCTTCGGCTGGTGGCAGATGGTGCGCGAGGAACTTCGTCCAGGATCGGCGAAGAGGACTCCCGCGGCCGGTGAGGCGGCCCGCCCCGGTACGGACGGACAACCATGGAACGAACGCCACGGGCCTGGTGGGCCGGGCGGGTCCGGCACTGACGGTTCGCTCAGCAACGGCTTTGGCGACGACGAGGAGGATGACGAGGAGTTGGAGGCGTACAACCGCTACCTTGCCTCGCTCTACGAGCGGGACACGCCGTCCGGATCGGGGACACGGTGACACCGCCCACCAAGGAGGACGCCCGGAGCCCAGCCCCGGGACCGGAGCCCACGGCAGGCCCTGGAACGGCGGAAACGACGGCGAGCGGCACCGGTTCCGCCTCGGACTCCGGGCGCTTCAGCGAGCGCGCGGTCCGTCGTGCGCTGCTGCGCTTCCGGGTGATCGCCTATCTCGTCGGTGTGGGGCTGATCACGCTCGTGCTGGTGGGCGTGCCGCTGAAGTACCTGGCGGACGCCCCGGCGCTCGCCGAGACCGTCAGCCCCGTCCACGGGCTCCTGTTCATGATCTATCTTGCCCTGACCGCGGACCTGTCGTCCCGGTGCCGGCTGGGCACCGGGACGACCCTGTGGGTCATGCTGGCCGGCACGATTCCCTTCCTGTCGTTCGTGATGGAGCGCCGGGTCACCCGCACGGTGCTCGAACGACAGCGGTCCACTCACGGCACGTGAGACCAGTTCACAGCGTAACGACAACAACCACCGGACGTGACGTCACGCGACGCTGATAACCAATGCTGACGTCCGTCCGGCGGCGGAAACATTACGGCTAAGAGCACCTGATGTTGGAGAAGCCCCGCTCCGCACCCTGAATCCTGTTGTCACAACCGACCACGTTCTGGGTGCTGTCGCCGTTGTGGATATAAACCCCGAACCCTCCGCCGTTCACCGCGAGCGAATTGTTCCGGATGATGTTCCGTCGTCCCCAGCCGGCGGACTCGACGTGGGTCTGGATACCGTCCTTGATGCTTCCGCCGCCCCGGCCGGTGTTGTCCACGACGGTCCACCCGTTACCCTTGAGGTCGATCCACGAGTCGGCCTCGACCAGTCTGTCGGCGGACAGCGTGTTCCCGGAGATGATGCCGCCGGTGGTGCCTTCCTTGATGTCGATGTTCTCCGACGTCGTGCCGGCGATGTCATTCCCGATGATCGAATTCCGGTCGCTGTTGTCCGGGCGGCAGTTCGAGTACTTGCACCAGTTGCTGCTGGCGCTACCGACGTAGACACCTTCGCCGAACTTCTCCGAGCGGTTCCCGGTGTTCCGGATGACGTTCCCGGTCACCAGATTGTCGGAGCTGAAGGAACGCAGGTGGATGGCCTCGTCCCCGATGGCGCTCACACTGAGCCCGGCAATAATGCTGTGCTGGACGCCGTCCGCCATCACGCCCTTCTTGCCGTTGCGGACGCTGAAACCCGACAGGCGGACGTAGGAGGCATGGTCGATGTGCAGGATGTAGTCGGTGTCGTCCTGGCCGTCCAGCACGGCGTTGCGCGAACCGCACAGCCAGATCGGCTGTGCCGCCGTGCCCGACCTGGCGATGGTGAAGCCGCCGGCGTATGTGCCGTCGGCCAGTCGGATGACCGCGCCGGGCTTCGCCGACGCCAGCGCTGTCTTGAGATCACCGGCGTTACGGACAGTGGGCTCACCTGCCGGACAGGTCACCTCCTGGCTGCCGGACTGAGGCCCGCCGCCCTGGGTGACGACCGGCCCGGCCCCGGCGGCGGACGCCCGCGGGGAAGCCTCGGAAGCTGCCGAGCCCGTGGCTGGCGGCGCCTGCGAGCTCGCCGTTTTCGTGCCGCCCTGGCAGGCGGCGACCGTCACCGCGCACGCGAGCGCCACCGTCGCCATCACGTACTGACCCCAACGCCTGCGGGTGCCCCGGGAAGCCGGCCCTGTCGAGGGGCCGGCCGTCCCGGTGGGGACCCCCGCAGGAGGGATCGTCACAGTGGATCCCTCCTGGTGTAACGGTCACGATCTTTCCCATTGTAGGAAATCATCGCTCGCGATCCGACGGTGTCGTATTTCACCACCGCGGCACCTTCGCGATCGTCCTGGATCGTGGCGTCATCCGCCTCCGGGTCGCCCTCATAAAAACGATCATCTGGAAGCCGGTCGTTCCGGGCCTGCGGATATCCCTGTGGCGCGGCGGCGCTGGCGGGGTCACCTCCACGGAAATCGTCATCCTCGCCCTCGGCGAACCGCTCGAAGGGGTCGTCAGAATACCGTGCCGCATGGTCACGCAGGTAACGCAGGCCGTCCATGGTCGGGTTGTCGTCCTGGTTGGCCCGGGCACCATCACGATCACGCCCGCTGAACGCCCTGTCGGAGCTGCCGCTGCCGGGCCCCGCCTGCCGGCCGGCTGGGCCGGGCTGCGGCGTGGACGCGGCAGGCCAGGAGTGGTCGCCGTACCGCGGCCGGGATGCCGGCGGATACTCCTGCGCGGCGGCGCCGCGGTAGGTGGTCGTCCGCTGGGCGCCCTGGCCGGGTACCAGCGGTGTCCGTCCGCGGTCCCCGGGGCGCGGGGGCATGGGGATCACCTCGGTCGCCTCGACCAGCTCCAGCCGCTCGACGGCGGCCTGCAGGCCGGCCGGGCCGGCCGCGGCCGGCTGCGGGCCGGCCGGAACGGCACTCACGCTGGTCATGCGTCGTACCAGCAGATCGGACTCGGGATAGGGGTGTTCGTTGGCCGCGCGCTTGCGCCAGCGCCGGCCGGTACGCCAGCCAAGAATCGGCAGCAGTGCCATGAACGACCAGACGAACAGGGCCGGGTGCCGTTCAAAGATCGCGTACCACGGGCGTTCGAGCCGGGGAATCCACTTCGACGTGTCGTTGCTCTTCACGGCCGCAGCGGTGATCCCGACGGCTTTGCGGATGTCGACGGCTCGCCAGCCCCGGCCGGCCAGTGTGTTGTTGCCCACGGTCGTGCCGTCAGACTGGCCGCGTACAGTCACCGCGAACTCGGTCGAGCCGGATATCTTGTTACGGCTGATGATGCTCGTCGCGGCGTCCTGGGTGATGATCCCCATCCGCCCGTCGGCGAGCGTGTTGGTGGTGATGGCCGTCCGCTTGGCGTCCGGGCCGATCTGCAGGGCAGAGTCGGCCACGCCCCCGACGGTGTTGTCGAGGATCTGGGTGCCGTTCGCACCGCTCTTGACCACGACGCCCACCTGGCTGCCGGACACCTTGTTGCCGCGTACGACGGTGTCCTCACCGCCGAGGACCCGGACCCCGTAGCGCCCGTTGCCGCTCAGCGTGTTCGCCTCGATGACGGTTCCCTTGATCTGGTTGATCTGGACGCCGGTGGCGGTGGCGACGATGCCGATACCACGGCCGTCCAGCGTGATCCCGTCACCGCTGTTGTTCGTGATGGTGCTGCGCATGACCCGGGAGCCGGAGGCGCGGTCGATGGTGATGCCCTCGCCGTGGTTGCCGGTGGAGGTGCTGCCGGAGATGAGGGTGCTGACCGCGTCCCGGTGGATCGCCAGGCCGGCCCGGTCGTTGCTCTCCAGCCGCACATTGATCATCTGGATGCCCTCGCTACCGGAGATGTAGGCACCCCAGACGTTGTTGACGAACGTGGAGTTGGCCGCGCCACCGGTGCTGGGCTCGCCCTTGCTGCCCGTCCAGGCCACGCCGCCGGTACGGCCGTTCCAGAAGCCCAGGTTGGACACCCGGGCGTTGCGCACGACCAGTTCGCCACCCATCGTGCGGATGTAGGCGCGCCCGTCCACCGCGTTGACGTCGGGCTTGAGCTCCTTGATGTCCCAGCCGGTGACGTTCAGCGGCTGCTGCGCGTTACCGTTGATCTCGATGGCGCCACGCCAACTGGTGAGTCCGACGAATCCCGCCGGGCTGCTGGCGAGCCGCAGTGACCCGGCCCGCTGATCGATGATCAGGTGGGCGTCCGGCCCGACCACGATGTTGGTCAGCACCAGGGTGGCGCCGTCGACCTCACGGCGCATGCCGCCGGCGGCGGCGACCTCCTCGATCGTGTAAGGAGCCGGCCGGGCGGGCAGCAGCAGGGTTGGCAGGCTGCCCTGGGTCTGCACCATGGCAGGTGCCCGCAGCACCCCGAACTTCTCGAACATCGACCGCAGGCGGATGTCCTCGGCGTCGACGAGCAGGGCCTGCTTCTTGGCGTCCGCCGAGGTGACCGGGGGCAGCGGCGATGAGGGCGCGGCCTGCGCGGGGCCGGCCACGCCGATCAGGACGGAGGCGGCCCCGAGAAGGACGCCCGCGCACACCCCACCGCTCAGGACACGAGCCCACGGTCGCCGACGGCTGGGGGACGGCCCGGCGCCGGGCGACAACCCACGGCGGACGGAGAATCCGAGCGTCGGGATGATCATGAAACTCCGATCATTATTGGCTCACCCGAACGGACGCGTCCGACTGCCCCTCGCCACCGATCAGGTCGGCACGCCGGGTCAACCAGCCCTGCTTGTTCATCGAGATGAATGCCCAGGTCTTGATGGGCAGAGCAACGATGACGATCATCACGACCACCACCGGGAGGATGAAGATGTCGCGCGGCTGCTCCCGCAGATGCGACAGCCCGCGCACGGCACGCCCGCCCAGCAGCCACGCGACGGCGATGAGGGGGGCGTTTGCCTGTGGCCGGACCATCCAGAACCCGAGGTAGGTCATGGCCACCCCCATGGTGATCGGGGTGAGCAGGATCTGGAGGACGCTGATCTGGCAGATCAGCGGCTGGCGCCACAGCCAGCCCTTGTAGATCGCGGTCAGGTAGCAGCGATAGGAGTTACGGCTCCACCGCACCCGCTGCTTGATGAACGCCTTCAGCGAGTCGGGGAACATCGACATGGCCCGGGCCGTGTCCTGGTGCACGGTCTTGTAACCGGAGGCGAGGGTGAGCCAGGTCAGCCGCCCGTCGTCCCCGGCTATGCACCGTCTGCCCAGGAAGAACTCGTTCTCCAGGTTGTGCAGCACCGGCAGGATCGCGGACCGGCGGTAGGCCGCGGTCCGTCCGGACAGGCAGGCGACCGCGCCCGCCCGGCCCTGCGCCGGCACGTAGTCGAGGTAGCGGATGTCGACCAGCCAGTTGGCCACCCTGCGCCAGACGCTGGTGCGTGCGTTGTAGACGCTCTGCCGGGTGCCGACCCCGCCGACCTTGGGATCGACGAACGGCATCTGGACGGCGGCGAGCAGGCCCGGCTCCCAGGCCGTGTCGGAGTCGCAGAGGACCACGATCTCCTTGGTGGCGGCCTTGATGCCCACACCGAGGGCGGAGCGCTTGCCCTCGTGCACAAAGGGAAGGACACGCAGGTTGCGGTGCTCCCGCGCGTGCCTTCGCAGCCGGCTGATGAGCTCGGTGTCCTCGACGTCCGGGACGATGATGATTTCGTCGGGGTTCTGCGCCAGCCACGTCTGTAGACAGCGCTCTATGACATCCGGGTCCTCACGGAAAGAGGGGACGACGACGGATGTGGATGCCCGAAACTTGTTGTTGATCGGCTTGTAACGAGATGACAATACACGTCGGAACAACCACACCGACCACGAGATCACTCCCGCGATGCCCAGGGGAACAAGTCCCCAGTACGATCCGACGCGGTCGATCACGGTGCTGAGCGCGTCCATTGCCTAGCGTTTTCCCTCCGAGGGGTTACCGTAAAGACCCATCTGAAAAGCAGCGGCCCGGTGGCCCCTCCCCCTCATATCGGCCAAAAACTTGACCGTCGGACGCGAAGGCGCATAGAACCCCACCCCCGATGGCAGTTACACCGGAGGTTAGCAGTGTGACGTGAATCGCACGTACCCCGGGGCGTCGGTCGCTACGGAACACACCTACCCTGTCACGAGAAATAACGCGACCCCGGCAGATTTACTCTGCGATCACGAGGTGCGTGCATAATGCCTCTTCTTCGCATCGCATGACTCCGGGTGGCGGCAAACGTTAACGGATCATGTCGAATGCACAACGCCCATAGTCAGATTACCGCCAACTGGGAGTTGACAAACCACATGGGAACAACGGTTGTTGATCCATTGAGAATTTCTGTCATTGGAACCGGCTACCTGGGCGCGACACACGCGGTCTGCATGGCTGAACTGGGCTTCGAGGTCATCGGTGTCGACGTAGACCCGGGCAAGATCGAGCGGCTCACCGCCGGCGAGGTGCCCTTCTTCGAGCCCGGCCTGGAGGAACTGCTCCGCAAGAACCTGGAGTCCGGCCGCCTGTCCTTCACGACATCGCTGGCGGACGCCGCCAGCGCGGCGGACGTCCACTTCGTCTGCGTCGGGACGCCCCAGCATCCCGAGTCGAACTCCGCGGACATGCGCTACGTCGACGCCGCGGTCAGCGGACTGATCGCGGGTGGGCTGCGGCCGGGCTCGCTGGTCGTGGGCAAGTCCACGGTCCCGGCCGGGACGGCGGCCCGCCTCGCCGCCTGGCTGTCCGAGCAGGCACCCGGGGTCGAGCTCGCCTGGAACCCGGAGTTCCTGCGGGAGGGCTTCGCCGTCGACGACACCCTGCGCCCCGACCGGCTCGTGTTCGGCGTCGCGCCCGGCGGCAACGCCGAGGCGACGCTGCACCGCGTCTACGCGTCGGTGATCGCCGCCGGCACGCCCGTCGTCACCGTCGACTACCCCACCGCGGAACTGGTCAAGGTGGCCGCGAACGCCTTCCTCGCCACCAAGATTTCCTTCATCAACGCGATGGCCGAGGTCTGCGAGGCCACCGGGGCCGACGTCACCCACCTGTCCAAGGCCATCTCGTACGACACCCGGATCGGCGGCCGCTTCCTGCACGCCGGCCTCGGCTTCGGCGGCGGCTGCCTGCCCAAGGACATCCGCGCCTTCCAGGCCCGCGCGACCGAGCTCGGCGCCGGTGAGGCCGTGGCCTTCCTGGCCGAGGTGGACGCCATCAACCTCCGGCGCCGCACCCGCACCGTCACCCTCGCCACCGAGGCGCTCGGCGGCGACGTCACCGGGAAGAAGGTCGCCGTGCTCGGCGCGGCGTTCAAACCCAACTCCGATGACATCCGGGACTCCCCCGCCCTCGCGGTGGCCGACACCCTGCGCAAGGCCGGTGCCACGGTCGCCGTCTACGACCCGGCCGCCATCCCGAACGCCCGGCGCGCCTACCCGGAGATCATCTACGCCGACAACGCCGTCGACGCCGCGATCGGGGCGCATATTGTGCTCCATCTCACAGAATGGACAGAATTCCGCGAGCTCGCCCCGAACGCACTGACCGCGGTCGTCGCGGCCCGCACCATCATTGACGGTCGCAACACCCTCAACCCGGCCCAATGGCGTGCCGCGGGCTGGACGTACCACGCGCTCGGCCGTCCCTGACAAGTCGGCGAACCGACAGCATCAGCCGGAGCGCCACGACCGAGTGGACACGACGCTCCGGCTGATCGCTACCGCGCTCCGCCCGGCCGGCACGGCGGGGTGGTCCGTCACCGCCCCGGGCAGGCGGACCGCAAGCCGTTCGTCAGGGCCGAGCCAGCTGACCCGCCCCAGCCTGCGACCGGGACGCGGGCGGCCCGCCGCCGTCGCAGGCATCCCCGCCGCACGAAGCTGCGCCAGTTCCGTCCCGAACGCGAAAACGCGCCCGTCCGACCAGGTGAGCAGGTCCTGCCCCGGGTCGCCGGTACGGGCGCACACAAGCTGCCGGCGGTCCGGCTCCCAGATCAGCGCGACCCAGTCCCCGCCCAGCGGCCCGAGACAACGTTCGCCGTCCCTGCGGTAGGCGGCCGCGAGCAGGCAGGCGTCGGTGGAGCCCACGCAGGCAGGAGCCCCGGGCCGGTCATCTGACACACCGGCCGCAGGTTGCGCGTACGGGCCGGCTGACGCACCGGCCGACAGGTACGTGTGCGGACCGGCCGACGGTTGCGCGGGCAGGACAGCCGGGGCACCGCCACGCGGTGAGATCGGGCCGCTCCCACCCCGTCGCCGCCGTCCGGGGCAGCCGTCGAGGACGACGACCAACCCCTCCGCGTCCACCGCGATCGGTGGTGTCGGGTCACCGGGGAACCCCGAGGCCGTCACCACGCCGAACGGCCCGTCGAGGTGCACGCCCCGCGCCGGCGGCAGGCCCACCGACGACGAGGCGAGCATCGCCGTGAGGACCGAACGCCGCACCGGGGCATCGTCCAGGCGCAGCAGCCCGCAAACCGTCATACCCGCTCTCCCGCGATCAGCGGTCCCCGGGCGTCCGCCCGGCCCCGCCCACTCC
>NZ_CAAAFS010000052.1:0-4280 GCF_900634755.1 Protofrankia symbiont of Coriaria myrtifolia | reverse complement strand
ACTCCCGCCCGTTCCTGTCCATGACCGTCATCGACCGGCCGGCAGCGGGTGGGCCACCCTGGCCCCGGCCGCGCTGCATTCAACGCGGAAAGTAGCAGCACGCCGTCGTCGTGTCGCCGTCGTTCACCCCGGCCACCGTTCGCGCCGGGACCACCACCTGGCAAGCGAAACGATACGGACAATTACCGGCCGGAACGGCGACAGATTTTCCGCCGGAAAACGCGGACGACGGCAGGCGCACGATCCCCGGATAAAGATCGGGGCTCGGCGCCCAATGGACCCGACCCCAAAAGGACCACAACAGCCGACGGCCACAGTGACCCACCGATATGCCTCCGAGCGGACAGTGTATCGTGACCCGGAGAATTCTTGAGATCACCCCCCAGCCCAGCGGCGCACGAGCGGGAGTCGGTGGATGAACGACAGAAACGGATTGTACCTGCCCAGAGTCCCTGGTTCGCAACCCTCCCGGCCCACCGATGACGGGATCATTCTTCCGGGCCGGCCGGGCCGGACCCGGCGGGCCGTGCTGGGGTCAGCCCTCGGTCTGCTGGGTGCGGCGGCGGCAGGCTGTTCCCGGCCCGACAACACCTTCGACCCGGCCAGCGAGGTGCTTCCGCCAGATGCCGACGCGGTCACCCCTCCTCCCACGACCGGGCCGCCACCGACTCTGGCAAACGGGGCCGCGGACTTCTTCGGCAAGGGCCTCGTCCCGCAGCAGCGGGCAACGTTCGGCCTGGACCGCGCGCAGATCCCGCCCTCGGACAACCCGCGCTTCCCCCGGCTGGTCCGGGTGGCGCTGCCGGCCGGCTCGGTCAACGACGACGCCGACCGGCAGGTCTACAACGACGGGAACACCTACGGTGGCAGCCAACTCTTCCTGGCCATGGAGGACCAGCCGACAGAAGAACTATACCTGCGTTATTATTTGCGATTCCCGGAGAAATTCGATTTCAATAAAGGAGGAAAGCTCCCCGGGCTCTTCGGGGTCCTGTACAAGCCAGCGTCCAAGGAGCGCACCAACGACTACCAGGATGGTTACGCCAGCCGGTTCGCCTGGCGTAAAGGAGGTGAAGGACTAATCTATTCGAACACCGCCCGGCCGGACGACCCCATCGCCATGGTCGGCAAGAAGAAGTGGATGTGGGAGCCCGGTAAATGGATTTGCGTCGAGCATGGCGTCCGCATGAGCTCCGATAAGTTTTCCCAGGAGCTCCTCGTCGTCTGGATCAACAACCAGGAAGTACACAAAGAACACAGGTACAACCCGCGTATTTCCGACCGGCTTCGCATCGGCGGCATCATGTTCTCCGTCGTGTACGGCGGCGGTGACCGTTCGTTCGCCCCCAAGACGGACACCAGTATCGACCTCGCCGGCTTCGCCATCGGCGCCCAACGGGTCGGTCCCCTTCCCGACCCTCCGGACTGAAACCTCGGGCCGCGTTCCCGGCTGCTCCAGGCCCGGCGCGGCGGGGGTCCGAGCCCGACAACCCCTGAACGGACGGACGGACAGAGCCCCCGTGAGGGCATCCGGCCGTCCTCTGTTCCGTTGTTCCGTGTCACCCACCCCAACGAGTGGCTGTCCTCCGCTGGGAGAAGGTTCTACCTCCGGCCACCACGACCGGAGCGGGTGGCCAGGCGCGGCTGGCAGTCCGCCAGATGGGCGTCGAAACCCTGCACGTTCTGCCAGGTCGCATGGCAGACCCGGCAGTGCGTGGTCTCCGGGTCGCTCCACTGGGCGCTGCAGCCACCACAGGTCGCCGTCACAGGCGTGTCGCCCTTCCTGATCGGCTGGCCGGCGTTACGGACCGGCAACGGCAACATCGGCTGGGCACGTCGTGGCGTGCGGCCTGACGGAGTCTGGCGTCGGATCGGCACCCGGTCATCCTGTCCCAGAATGGGCCAACCACGGCGCAACCTTTTCCTATGAGCGTGGCAACGAGACTCAACACGCCCCGCCGGGCACCTCCGTACGAGCAGACGGCCCCGACAAAAGCCAGTTAAATCACATACAGCCGGCATATGATTACGTACAGTCCAAAAAGTATGAAAGGGACCCGGTGGCGCTGGTGGCGCTGGTGGTGCTGGTGGCGCTGGTGGCGCTGGTGGCGCTGGTGGCGAGGAGAACACCGGTGGTCTCCAGGCGCGGCCCGCCGGTGTTTCTCCGCCGCTGATGAGACGACGCTCCGGGCACGGTCCCAGGGACGTCGCTCTCAGGGACGTCGCTCCCGTGGACGTCACAGGTAGGCGTCCACGGCGAACTTCACCGCGAACCCGATGGCCGCGACACCGATCAGCAGCCGCAGCGCTCCCACCCGCAGCCGCCGTACGATCGCCGGGCCGAGCGCGCCGCCTATGAACAGGCCGCAGGCCAGGGGCGGCACAGCCGGCCAGTACACCGGCCCGAAGACCGTGAAGGCCGCCGCGGCGACCCCGTTCGGCATCCCCAGGAGCACGTTCTTCATCGCGTTGACCCGCGGGAGCGGTTCGGGTATGGCAGCGCCAAGCACCGCAAAGAGAATGATCCCACCGCCGGCGCCAAAATAGCCGGTGTAGACCGTGGAGGCGAACAACGCGACGGCCAGCGGCGGCCCCCGCTCATCCAGCAGGCCTCCGCCTCCGATCGGGCTCATCAACCGGTGCCGACACAGCACCAGCGCACCGGCGCCGGCCACCAGCCAGGGCACCACTGCCTCGAAGGCGCCGGCCGGGCTCGCCAGCAGGAGCAGCGCCCCCGTCACCCCACCCGCGAGACTCACGGGGCCCATCCGCATCAGCCGCCGGTACTGCCCCGCCAGCTCCGAGCGCGACCCGATGGCCGCGCCGACCGCCACAAAGACCAGAGAAACCGTGTTGGTGACGTTGGCCTGCACCGCCGGCAGCCCGAACCACAACAGTGTCGGGTAGGAGACGACGGAGGCCAGCCCGGCCACGGTCGAGGTGATCCCGGCCAGTACGCCGCAGACGATCAGCGTCAGGGAGTCGGCGGCTGTCAGCGGGCGGCCCGCACCCGGGCGGTCGGCCCATCTGATCCGTCGACACGAAGTGGGCGCTTCCGAACACCTTGCCGCATACCTGCCAGGATATGCGCTCCGAAGCAAAAAAGATCTTTCCGTGAACCGGCTGTGACCCGATCCGCGTGCCCGTGCCGTCCAGGCCGCGACGGCAGCAGCGACACGAGGGACACGGCGTGGCTTGAACGGTCACTCCGCCATCCGGATCAGACACCCGGACGGCGGAGGATCAGCCGAGCGACACGTTGAGGCAGAGCCGCAGCAGTCCGAGCAGGCTCGGGCACGAGTTCTGCCGCGGGGCGGCCTGCTGCGTCGGCGTGGGAGTGGGCTTCGGGGTGGACGCCGCGGCAGGGGTGCTCTTCGCCTGCGCGGGCGCGGCAGGTGCGGGTGAAGAAGCCACCGCGGTCCTGCCCGCGACAGACGCGGGGGGAGCGGGCGCGGATCCGCCACCCTGGGCCTGCGCGGAGGCGGGCTCAGCTGCCATCAGACGCGGCGTGATGACGCCACCGCCGGCCGCCGGTGGCTGCCCCGGCGTCAGCGCGCTGACCGCGACCGTGGAGCCGCCCGGGACGCCTGTCGGACCTGCCGGATACGGGGAGGCCTGACCCGGATACGACGGCGCCCACAGTTGATCGTCGACGTGGGCGGGTTCCCTGCCGGTGTCCGGGCGGACGGCAGCGCCGGACGGCGCGGAGCCCGCCACGATCGGCCCCGCTACGACCGGTGATGTGTCAGTCGTGTCCGATAAGGAAATGAACCCCATCCCGCCGACCACGAAGGCGGCAGCCCCTGAAATAACCGCGAGTCGCATTATCGGCGCGACCGGGGAATCGCGTCGGCGATGGTGAGACCTGGAGCGTAACATCGTGAGGTAGCGGCGAGCGCATCCTTACTCGATAGCATGGACAGAGTACTGAGACGAGGTACTGAGACAGCGTGCCAAGGATGCTGACCGTACCACTTAAGCCGACAACCTGATAGAGCTTTGGCGCCGGGCCGCCGGATCGACAATTGGCGATCAAGGCGGCCAGTCGAAAATGTCGATCTCCGGATCCGCCGCTGACGCAGACGTCCACCACGATCATTTCCTCGGGTGAACAGCGTCCATGGCCGGCCGGCGAAGAGCATCTGAGGCCGCCGGCAACGAGGGTGCGCAGGCCCGTGGCAGCTCCCACCGCATGGCGCCGCAGGCAGGGCCCGGGCTTCGTGACCCCGCCCCACGCGCCCCACCCATCCGCGCCCGCCCACACCTGCCCGGACCTGTCA
>NZ_CAAAFS010000051.1:0-14099 GCF_900634755.1 Protofrankia symbiont of Coriaria myrtifolia | reverse complement strand
CACGCGCCCCACCCATCCGCGCCCGCCCACACCTGCCCGGACCTGTCATTTACCTGCCCATACCTGCTTCTACCTGCGCGATCGCCTCACGAGCAGGCGCCTTCCCAGTCTCTTCCCGGCTTGCGCCAGGCAGGACTCGGCCCGGCTTGGCCGGGTCGACGTCCGACGCCTGCCAAGGGTCTTCCAAAGGTCTTCCGGGAGTCTCGGCAGCGGCGCCCGCGGCAGGCCCGCCCGTCGCCACTTCGTGATCCAGACGGCCGATGGCCGCGCACCGAACGGACGCCTCGCTCCCGTCCGCACGACGGGGCCGCCGGCTTCAACCCACGACGGGTGAACGCTTATACCGCCCTTCCCGCGGAGCGGCAAGTTCTCGGAAGAGATATCTCTACTGGGCCGGCCCACCGGGACCGGGAACAGCACGGCCGATGAGACTACGGACGGCCGGCAAAGTTTTGTATACGGCCACGGTCGGCGGCGGCTGCTCGGCCGAGGCGACGGTTCCATTTCTTTGGCACTGTCGACGATGCCAGGAAACCGACGGCGAGTTCCGCGACGGTCTCGCGGAAGAAGGATTCGGGAACGGCGCTGAATCGGCAGCTTCAGCTGGGATGGTCACAGAAAATCACCGACTGCCGTCCGATGATCCGCCGGACGGCAGTCGGTGGCCGGTTTCGCACCGCCGTGAGGGGCGTCACGTCACCGGGCGGAGACGCACTCGTCCTGCGACATCAAGATCGCCATTATGGACGCCGACACCCTCGCCGCGGGCGGGCACCATGCCCACCATCTGCTGTTTCCGCGCCATGCGGGCACCGGCGGACGCACGTCCGATGATCGCCTGGACGGACCGGCGCCCGCCCGGATCCACCCCCGTGGCGGCCTCCAGGCTATTCCCACGGAAAACGCGCCCGGCTTACAGCAATAACGCCGAACCCTGGCAATGCGCGCTCTCTACAACATCCACCGAACACTCGTAAAGATCACATCAATGAACTACGGTGATATCCACCACAACACCGACGGCCACAACGCGGCGAAGCCAGCATGGAACTACACAGCGTCCAGGGGCGGCCACTTCACACCCTCCGCCGCGCCCCCTTCTCTGCGTTCCCGATCACAGGATAATTTTACGAACCGTAAAATTTGGAGATCGGCCCCGGGCCGCCCCTGTAGGGATCCCGACAGGCATCCACGGGCAGCACGGCCGTCCCGGCCGCCCACCCGGTAGATCACCTCGCCGACGCCCTCGCCACGATGCCGCGCGCCGGGCCCGCACAGCGCCCCGACCATACCCCAGAAGAAGGCCCTCGGACCCCGTGGCCATCTCGTCCCGCCAGCCCCCTCCCTCGGCCCGTCGGCTGCCCTCGTCCAGCCAACTCGTCCAGCCAGCTCGTCCGTCCGCCGTCTCCACGCCACGACCCAGAGGCCAGACGGCGCCGCAACCCGCCGGCCGTATGACGCCGTGGACGCAGCGGCCCGCCGGCGCGACGATCTCGATCTTTCAACACGAGGCTCGCGATCTTTTCAGTCCGCCGAAGCACGCGACCGGGATGATCGACAGGCGCCTTCATCACTTATGGCACTATAAAAAATCATCACTAGAACTCCAAAATCACAATTGAAAAACAACTACCGCCTGATGTCGTGGACGTCGAAACGGCCGACTGCCCGTGCGCGACCAGAGTAGACAGTGGAGAATGCTCCACAAGGGGCAGGCAACGTCGCCCGTCACCCGCCGTCACCCACCAGTCAGGACGCGTCCATTCCGGGCAGCTCCAGGTCGCTCTCCGTCCAGAGCCCGGACCGACAGCATCCATGGCTGCCAGACCGTCCGTTCCGGATCACGCTTATCTCAGGGCCAGCCTGACGGCCCTGAGATCCGACGGGACGACCGGGACGACCGGGACGACCGGGACGACCGGGACGACCGGGACGACCGGGACGACCGGGACGACCACATGATCCCGAGATGGCACGCACAGCAGACGCGCCGCTCTATGTCGGATGGTTGACAGCTCGCCCGTGTGTGCGGCTCCGCGGCCAGCGAGGCGAGGAGCGCGTCGAATCCGTCCCCGCCGTAGCAGCGGATGAACCGGTCGGTCTCCTGCTCTTCGAGCGCCTCGTCGACATCCCGCTTGGTCCCGGGATCCGCGTCGATCTCCTCCGCGCCAGCGAAGATCGATGGCAGCACCACCCAGGTCGCCGAACGAGTTGGGTGGACGCGGCATCCACGTCCTAACTCAAGATCCATACGACGTGCCTCACCAGCCAGGACCAAACCGCGCACGACCGCACAGCCGCGACCTGCGGCCCGGGACCAACTGCGGGTGGAGCGGAGGGCGTGGGATTCGAACCCACGAGGACGCAGGACGCCCTAGCGGTTTTCAAGACCGCCGCCATCGGCCACTAGGCGAGCCCTCCTGACCCGTGGAAACGCTGTCAGGCGCTACGTCCGGTTCACCGGAGTCCGCCCACCATGTGCCCGCCGGGTGCCGTTCCAGGATGTCACAGCCCGCGCCGGTGACACCCACGGCGTCACCCCTCTGCGCCACCTCACCCGCCTGCTTCCCCTTCCCAGAGGCGTGCCGGTCCTGTCGACCGGCCCAGGCTTGCCGGTCCCGTCGGCCGCTGCCCGGCCAGCCCGCTCCCACGCTCGTGGGGACGGCCCCCAAATTCCCCGTGGTGTCCCCCGCCCTACCCGGGCACGCACGACTCATCACCACAATCAGCAGCGATCTTCAGCTTGCCGCCGAGCGCCTGTAGGTAGGCCGCGAGGGTATCCACCCCGCTGCGCTCCAGGTGCCCCTCTCGATGCGGGACACCCGGGCCTGCGTCACACCCGTCGCCTTCGTCGCCTCGATTTGGGTGGCGTGCCGGCGCCGGCGTACCTCCGCCAGCCGGAAGGCCCGTGCCTCGGCGATCAGCCGCTGCGCCCAGAGATGGTCCCAGATATGTCCTCCGCCCGCTCGGCCGGGGTGAAGGCGAACTCGCCGGCCAGATCAACCCAGAGGCGCCCACGAATCCTCCAGACAATCAACCATTCTTATATTCCTCCATATGCTTGAGATGATCATCGTGTGCCATATCGGAACTCCACGGCCTTTCGCACCCCATCTCTTTTCCCGCGCCTGGGCCACTTTGTGGTCTGTCGTTGGGACAGCCAGTCCGTCCGTGACTCACTCGGCATGCTGGTGCGACGATGAGAAGGAGGATGGTATGGGATTTCTGCGACGGCGGGACGATGACGCTGGCGAAGACCGCGACCGTATGGACAAGGGCCAACGACAGCGGCAGGACACCCGGCGTGGCAACCCGACCTGGCGGAGCTGTGGACTGTGCGGCGGCACGGGAAAGGTACTCAGGGACATCGGCGGAACGGACGAGGACGGTGCGTTCAATGAGACCAAGAAACTGAACTGCGCATCCTGCGACGGAACGGGAAGGTTACCGATCAAAGATGATTGAACCTGTCGTGCCACTGCTGACGCTGGACTGCCCGCGACACCGTCGGCCCCGCCGCCGGCGCGGCCCAGGCGACCCGCCGAAAGGCCCCCGGCCCGGTACGTCCAGTACGTCCGGCGACTGCCCACACTACCGGACGGTGTGGGCCGACGGCTACGGCCCTGATGCCGAGCCACCGTCACGCGGCCCGTGGCGACCGGGCCCGGTCCACGGACCGAGCTGAACGCCCGCAACAACCTTCTGTAATGCCGCCTGTACACCGCCCTCATATACGCATAACAGCGACCTGTGTACCGTGTTCTGCCGCGTGGCCCGGAAAACCGGTCGGGCGATGGACGCGAACGGACAGGCCGGTCCTCCGGCGGTGCACGAAAAATATGATCGCACCACCGGAGGGCCGGCCTGTCCCGGGTCAGAGCCAGCGGCGGCTGCGGAAGACGACATAGAGCATGGCGGACACCAGCCCCATGAGCCCGATCGCGAACGGATAACCGTACACCCACTGCAGCTCCGGCATGGTCTCGAAGTTCATCCCGTACACGGTGCCCACCAGGGTGGGCGCGAACAGGATCGCCGCCCATGCGGATATCTTCTTGACCTCCTCGTTCTGCGCGATGCTCGTCTCGGTCAGGATCTTCATTTCCTCGTTCTGCCGCTGCCCGACCAGGGCTGCGTTGGCCGTGAGAATGTTCTGCAGGAGCTGGCGGAAACCCTCGATCCGCTCCACGACCTGGGCGACGTGGTCGCTGACGTCCCGCAGGTACTGCTGCAGCCCGGCGTCCACACCATATTTCACGAAACCCGACGCCAGAGCGTCCAGCATGCCGAGCAGGGGCTTGGTCGCCCGCTGGAACTCGATGACCTCGCGGGAGAGCTCGTAGATACGCCGGCTCACTTCCGGGTCGCCCCGGAAAACCTCGGTCTCGATCTCGTCGATGTCGTTCTCCAGCCCGGCGACAACAGGTGCGTAGTCGTCGACGACCCGGTCGAGGATGGCGTACAGCACCGCCTCGGGGCCTCGGGCCAGCAGGTCCGGCTCGGATTCCATCCGGTGGCGTACCCGTCGCAGGTCCGGCGCGTCACCATGACGTACCGTGATGACGAAGTCGTCCCCGACGAAGACGTGCAACTCGGAGAATTCGACCTCCTCCCGGATGTCGTTGTAGGAAGCCGCCAGCAGAACCACGAAGAGGGTCTCTCCGTACCGCTCCAGCTTGGAGCGCTGATGCGCCTGCACGGCGTCTTCGACGGCGAGTTCGTGCAGTTCGAACTCCCGGGCGATCGAGGCGATCTCACGCTGGTCCGGGCGGACCAGCCCGATCCAGGCGAGATCCTGCTTGCGCTCGTCACGACGTCCGTGCAGAAGCTGGTAGGTCTCGGCCAGCGAGTCCGGTCGCACAAGGCGCCGGCCCTCGGAGTAGAACACGTTCTCCATCACCGTCATCACGCCAGCTCCTCGAATGGCTTGCGGATCTGCCAGCAGACAGCGGTCTGGAACCGGGAGCGGGCTGGTAGCTCCCCCTGGACGCTCGCTCGCACCTCGCCGAGGCGGTGACCGGGCCTTGCGCATCGCTGTGTGGACGTGTCGCCGGGTGGCACACAGCAGGCCGACCATGGACGAACGCAGCCATAGCCGGGCGTGGACAAGGTCCGAGCGCACTGCCACAACGGCCAACCGGCTGGTGCGTGAAAGCCCGCTACGCGATCCCGCGCATCTGCTGACACAACCCTTGGGTCAGGCCTTGATTCCAGACCACCGCGATGCCGTGCTCTGGGAGCTCATAACGAGCGCCCGCCCGCGTTCAGCGCGTCAGACACGACACGACGACCACGAGCCGCCCGGCGAGGCAGGGCTGGGACCGTCGGCCCTTTCTGACAAAGACCGGCGGCGATGTTTTTACACCGGAGTGACCAGACTCAGGCGGCGGGGGTCGCCGAGCCAGTCCAGGACAGACAACGACTATGACCGGGACTCATCCCGCCACCTCCTTCACAGCCGGGCGCCCGCAGGCGCAGACCGCATCCACACAGAGTGATCGCACGAACGAGAGCCAGGCCAGAACCCACCCCCACGTGCGGAGCACCCCTCCTCGTCAGAGCTTTGGCACTGCACGGCGTAATCCCAACCAGGAAGCCACCTGGGCCCACCCCTTAGCCCGGGGAGAGCTGTCCTGACCCGGGGCGTCTCTCGACGTTCGGGGTCAGTGGCCTGTGTCCGTGCAGACGCCTCACCGAACGAGGTGCCGCATCCCAAGGGTGCCGCCGCGCGCGGGACGCTGTCAAACCAGGACACGGTGACCTTGACGGCACGAGCCGATCGGCCCCTCACGCCTGGACACCGCTACCGGTGGCGACCACGCCCCGTCAGGGCGTCGAACGTACACACAAGCCGCCTCGAGCGAGGACGAGCCTCCCGGACACGGACAGCGTCTCTCCGGGCACCACGCAGCCTCTCCGGACCTCTCGGCGCCTCTCCGGCTCTCTCCGGACACGGCGGATAAGCGGCACCTCACAGCGCGCGGTGCCCGGGCGGCGCTCAGGCTCCCGGGCCGAAAGCGGGCCGGCCGGCGCGCTCCCGTTCGGACGCCTTCATCCGTGCCTCGTACACATGCCGGCGGCCACCGGCCAGAACGTCCCGGACCATCCGCTCGGACTCGGCAAAGGCCCGGTAGTACCCGTCGTCATACTCCTCGACGACCTGGAAGGTCCATCGGCCGTCGAGGACGTTGCGTCCGAGCAGGTCCCTGCGAAGCCGTTCGGCGATCTCACCGTGACCGGCGTTGTCCAACTCCTCCAACGCCGATCCGAGCATGAGATCGGCGTGGCCGGACATCTGGTGGAACGCGTAGAGGTGCCCCCGGGCCCGCTCCACCCACTCCAGCGCCTCGCTGATCTTCCCGACGGCGTGGACCGTGTCCGCGTCGAGTTCCGTGGCGGTACGGTCGGCCGCCCACGCCGCTTCCGGCGCCGGGCCTGGAGGCGGTGCCGCTGCGGGTGCCGGTGCCATGGTCGGTGCCGGCGTCGGCACCGGGTCGTTCGTCCTCACAACCCGTGAAATGCCCCACCAGCGCCCTGACGACACCAACACCACACGATCGGTGATCCACACGATCCGGCGGACATGGCCCGAGGCGGAGCCCCACCAGCCGGGGCACAACCCGCCAGCCGGGGCGTAACCCGCCAGGCGGGAGGCTGGGATGTGCCGGTAGCCTGAGCCGCATGTCCGCTCTGGACCCGACCGCGCAGTCGCCCATTCTGGCGCACGGCATATACCCCTATCTCGCGGCGCGCTGCTCACCGCCGGACGAACTGCTGATCGATCTCTTCGCGGAGACGCGGCAGAAGTTCGGGGAACGCTCCGTCATGCAGATCGGCGCCGAACTCGGCGCCCTGCTGACGATACTGACCGCGAGCACCGGCGCACGCCGGGCGATCGAAGTCGGTACGTTCACCGGATACTCGTCGATCTGCATCGCCCGTGGCCTGCCCGATGACGGTCATCTGCTCTGCTGCGACGTGAGCGAGGAGTGGACGTCGCTGGCGCGTCACTACTGGAAGCGCGCCGGCCTGGACGGCCGGATCGAACTGCGGCTCGGCCCGGCCGCGGACACGATCGCCGCGCTGCCCGCCGAGCCCGTCTACGACATCGCGCTCATCGACGCGGACAAGACCTCGTACCCGATCTACTACGACCTGCTGGTGCCGCGGCTGCGCCCGGGCGGGCTGATCCTCGTCGACAACGTGCTCCAGAACGGCAAGGTACTCGACGAGCGGAGCCAGGACGCGGACGTCCGGGCGATCCAGGCGTTCAACGAGGCGGTGGCGGTGGACGACCGGGTACAGGCCGTCCTGCTGGCCGTGTCGGACGGCCTGACGATCGCACGCAAGCTTTAGCTGGTAGCAGCCGTACCTGGCGGCGCCAACCTCGCCCCGGCGCCAACCTCTGGACGCTGCCCGCGCGATCGAACATCCGTCAGAATCCGTCGGACACGCCCTACGCGCCCGTCCCCGCTCGCTCAAGGGATCGAGTACGGAAACGGCTGCCCTGGCGGCCACTTGCTCCCTCGTTCTCCTGATCTGGCGATACCTGATCGGGGTTCGGGGGAGGAGAGGAGACGGTCAGGACAGGTAGGCCTGGACGCGGGTGATCTCGTGCTCGAGGAAGTCGAGGAAGTCGTCGACCTCGTACTCGCTGTATCCACCCGTCAGCCAGGTGGAGTCGAACCTGGCGTTGACGATGTCCTGTGGGGTGAGGTCTGCGGTGACGGAAGCGGTATCCGCCGGGTGGCCGTCTCGCGCCGACTCCGCCATCGCCTGCAGGCGGTCCAACTCCCGGCCCACCCTGCCGAGAAAGGCGTCGACCTGGGCGGTGTCGTAGCCGGCGCGGAACCGCGTTCTCGTGAAGGTTTTCGCCGTCACCTCCGTGCCGGTGGTGCCGGGATGGAACGAACCGGGACCGCCACGATGCCGGGCTGCGGCCCAGCGGTCATCATCGCAGGGAGCGCCCGCCGAGGCGGCTGCGGACACCGCGGAGAAGAACCTGTGCAGATTGGCGAACTCACGCTCGACGATCCGGAGGAAATCGCCGACCTCGCTCTCGTGATATCCGCTGAAAAATCTGGTCGTATTGAACCTCGTCGACCTGATCTCCGTCGGCGCTATTCTCGGGACGAGCTCGGCCGGCTCCGGCGTCCCGCCGTTCTCGACAACGCGAACGATGGCGTGCAGCCGGCGCAGCTCGGCGGCGGCCCAGTCGAGAAGGGCGTCGACACCGACCATGCTGTAGCCGGGACGCAGTCGGGTCGCGCTGAATGCTTTTACGCAGAGGTCATGAGCCGTCACGATCGGACGGTAGGCGACGGTGCTGTCGCCACCGCGCTCGCCGCCAGGTGGTGGTACGGGCGGCTGGGGCGGCCCCCCGTGCGGCGGGCGTGTTTGTTCCTCCCCTGGCTGCGTCCGGATGGCCTGTGGGGCGCCGTCGGCAATTGACCGTTTCACCGTTCCGGATTGTATGGCGAACCATCGACCAAGAAAATGTGAGCTCGCAGACCAGACCACTTTTTGCGTCGGTTCATATTTTGTTGTAATTATTATTCATGTATTCATAGAACTCTATTGCCAACTTCGCCTGCCCGGCCCGTTACAGTGATGACCGGACGCGGTGCTTCCGGCAGGCGCCACCCGTCCCCGTCCCAGCCCGATCTTGGGTCTGGTCCTGGACCTGGACGGCGTGGACGCCCGCCCTGCCCTGGATCGGCAAGCACGTGGAGCGGCCGATGACAGTCACAACGAGTACCGTCGGCGGTCTCGTCCTCGCTGCCGGCGCCGGACGTCGCTTCGGCGTTCCAAAAGCTCTGGTCACCCTGAGTGGCGAACCACTGGTCCAGCGATGCGTCCGGATGCTCACCGACGGTGGATGCGCTCCGGTGCTTGTGGCTCTCGGCGCGCGGGCGACCGACGTGATCAGATCCACCGGCCTACCCGAAGAGCAGGTCGTCCTGGCATCTGACTGGGCGGTGGGGATGAGCGCGTCGCTGCGTCGCGGGCTCACAGCATTTGCCGCCGATGAAGGAAGCCCCGCCGCTCCTGCCGACGGGGGCCGCAACAGCCGGGGCCGGAAGAACAGCCGGGGCCGCAACAGCGAGAGTTGGAACAGCGGACAGCGGCTAGCGGGACACGCTGGCGTCGAGGCGGTCGTGATCGCGCTGGCCGACCAGCCGCTGATCGGCGCCGAGGCGGTGTGCCGGCTGCTCGCGGCCCACGCCGCCGGCGCCGTCGCGGCGGTCGCCAGCTACGGCGGGCAACCGCGCAACCCGGTCCTGCTGCACAGAACGGTGTGGGCCGAGGTGTCCGCCCTGGCTCACGGTGATGTCGGGGCACGGGCCTGGCTGCGGACCAATCCGGACCGGGTCGTCATGGTGCCCTGTGACGACACCGGCTCCCCCTACGACATCGACACCCCCGACGACCTGGCGGCGCTGGTCACGTCCAGCCCAAGCACGTCAGGCCCGACCGAGACCAGACCGACCACGTCCGGTTCGGCCGCGTCCGCTGGTCGGCCGCTGGCACCGCCCGGCAGCGGCGGCCGGCCACCGCGCGTCGACCCGCCGGCCTGATCCCGGCAGGCGATCCAGGTGATCCGTCAACACGGGCAGCGGGGTGAGCACGGGCGATACAGATAATCACTGTGCCACCGGCACCAGCGATATAACCGGTGCCGGCCGCCATCGCTTTCCTGACATCGACGCCGATATGATCCTGACGCGTTCTCGATGTGTTTCCGACGTCCCCGCTCCCGGCCGCCGGGGATGGCCGGGGTGGTTTCCGTGCGATCTGGTCAGCCGGCGAGCCCGCGTGGGGGAAGGCCGGCCGTACGGTAGACATCGTCGATGAGGCGCATGGTGACGACCGCGTCCTCGGCCGGTGTCAGTGTCGGTTCGCCGTACAGCACCGCGCGGGCGAAAGCACGCAGCTGGGCGTCGAACGTCGTTTCCCCACGCACCGTTTCCCAGCGGGTACGCCCCTGCGTTGTCCAGCGAATCTGGTTGAAAACATGTGGGCGGACGAAGTTGGCGACCCGCAGCTCGCCGCGGTCCCCGGTGACGTGGGCGGCGATCCGCAGGAAGCGTCGGGACCACAGCGAGCAGTCGATCCGTCCGGTCGAGCCGTCGGGGAAGCTGAACTCCGCGGTCATGGCGCGGTCGATGCGCGGCGCATGCAGCAGGGCGCGCGCCGACACGACCTTCGGTTCGCCCGCGCCGAGCAGCCGCATACAGTGGACGGCGTAACATCCGGTATCCATCATGGCGCCGCCGCCGAGCTCGTAACTGTAGCGGATCTCGTCGTCGAAAAGCGGCCAGGGAATACACATCCAGGTGCGGATCGAGCGCACCGTGCCGATGCTGCCGTCCCGTACGATCTTGTGAATACGCTCCGCCAGCGGATGATACCGGTAGTGAAAGGCCTCGGTGACGACGACGCCGGCGGATGCCGCCGCCTCGGCAACGGCACGCGCCTCGACCTCGTTGGCGGTGAACGGTTTCTCGCACAGCACGTGCTTCCCGGCCTCGATCGCGCGCAGGGTCCACTGCGCGTGCAGGGCGTTGGGCAGCGGGTTGTACACCGCGTCGACGTCGGGATCGTCGAGCAGTGCGTCGTATGATTCGTGTGCCACCGGGACCGCGTATTTTTCGGCGAACCGGTCGGCCCGCTCGGTATGGCGGTCCGCCACCGCGACCACCGCGACAGTCGGCAGCCGTGCCGCGGGTTTCATGATGGCCGTCGGGGCGATCCGAGCGGCGCCAAGAATGCCGATCCTCACCTGATCCACCGATACCGTCCTTTCCTGTTCGGTGGCCGGCACAGCCGCCAGCTCAGTCGGACAGCACCGATCGTGACGACGGCTGGAACCGGTCAGAATGTGTTTCTGTATTCGGTGTCGCGGGCACTCCTGGTAAATTGGGTAAGATCACTCTACCTCCGGTGTCGAGGCGTTCCCGCGCGACCTACATCACTTCGACCGGCGCGGCCAATACACCCGGAAGGAGGCGGTGTCAATTATCGACCGCTGTTCCATTCCTAACCGTTCGCCAGGACGCAACGCCCCACCGGCACGCACGCACCCCGTTCAAATCCCCGGCCAGCACCCCGACAACCGGACGGGAGAAGAAGGTCGAACCAGGTTTTCAAGTTTTCCATTCAAAATCTTTGACCGGATCGCGATCTGAATCATGCGTACGGCAGTTCTGAGAACATCCAGGGGAAGGAGAGTCATCAATGGAGCTACCAGACGGCTCCGCCGTACTGTTCCTCCAACAGGAACGGGTACCAGTGACTCGGACCGCACGACATGGATACTGCGAAGCGCACACCTCGCACTCACCGCGGGGACCGGCCAGATCCGACCTCGAGCGCCGGATTTCCGGGGAGTGACAGCAGGCCCATCTGTGTCAGGACTGCCCGGCCGAGTGGTGTTTCCGGGTCCCCGAGGACGAGAGGGAGATCGAAGTGGTTCCGGGCGGACACCACAAGATCGGCAACTGGCGTGCCCGCTCGGGTCAGGGATGATACGAACTGTCTGTGCTGGGCGGCGAAGGCGGCCGTCTCGTTGTCGCCGCGGGCGACGATCAGCGGTGGGGCACCGCCGTGGACATGACGAATCGGGCTGTTGCGGGCCGCTTCGGCTGCGGTGAGCCCGATCTGTTCTCCGACATAGGTGTGCCGCAGCGGCTCGAGATCGTAGATACCGCTGAGCAGGCAGGCACCGCGGATCACGTCGAAGGGGCGCAGCGCGGGAGGGAGCCAACCGTCCGTCACACACATCGCGGCGAGATGAGCACCGGCGGAGGAACCGCTCAGGAAGATCCGCTGGGGGTCGACGCCCAACTCGGCGGCGTGCCGAAAAATCCACAGTATGGCGTTGCGGACCATGGCGACGATCTCGCCCAGTCGGTGAACGGATGCGAGCCCGTACCCCAACGCGGCGAAGGCCGCTCCTCTCGTGACGAAGTCCGGCGCGGCGAAGGACGACTCCTCCTTGCTCAGTTCCTGCCAGTAGCCGCCGTGGATGAAGACCTGTAGCGGCGCGTCGGGACCAGCGGCGGGGAAGAAGTGGAGCCGCTGGGCGGAGGTGTCTCCGTAGGAGATTTCTTTCCATGGCAGGGTTGCGCGGGCATCGGCCGACCTGTCCGCATACATGCGTAGGTAAGTTCTCATGTCGGGTACGGTCAGGCTGGGCGAGTACGCCTGGTCGCGTAGTTCCCGGCTGGTCTCCCACGAGGGCGGTGACGTCCCACCGGCCGTGGTCCTGCCGTTTCCCGTGCCGTCGTTTCCCGTGCCGTCGTGGGTTCTCACCGGCCTAGCCATCGGATTCCTGTCGAAGGGATTCGGGGCCATGAACCCGCGGAAGGCTTCCGTCGTTCGGCGGGCCGAAACGACTCCTTGCCTCCCAGAGTTCCGGATAGAATTTCATCGGAACCCGTTCCGCCAGGTAGCCGCCACCTGTGCTGCCACCTGTCCCAGGTTTTCCGCCGAGCTGGCGCACCACCGTCATCTGGTGCCGCAGGCGCCAGGTCGACCACATCTGGTCGTGGTCGATCAGCGCTTCGGAGAGCTCCCACAGCTCGTTGTACCGATCGCCGCCGACCGCTATTTCGTAGAAGATCGCGGCTCGCTGCTGTGGGGTGCCGACGGCGAAACCAGCGGCGGCCAGAAGGGTGATGAAAGAGTCCCACGGGTCCGGTTCGGTCAGTCGCCGGGACAGTCGCTGGTGGTCCTCGGTGCTCAGCCAGACGGCCCTATCCAGCCAACCGCTGTCGTCGGCACCGGACAGGAATTCTATTTCTCGGAACTGCGTCGACTGAAGCCCGCTGGACGACCCCAGCGTTCCACGGAACTCCAGGAATCCGTGCGGCGTCATGGTGTCGACGACGTCGATCTGGTTCACCAGCACGCGCTCGATCTCGTGGCAGCGGCGCAGCCGGAGGCGGGCCCGGTAGGCGTCGCCGTCGAGCATCCGGTCCCTGGCGTTGGAAAGCTCGAACAGCAGCACCTTGAACCACAGCTCATACACCTGGTGGACAGTGATGAAGAGCAGTTCGTCGTGGGCGGGGGGTGAGCTTCTGCACCGCTGCTGGTCGAGCACGTGGGGAAGGCGAAGGTAGGTCGCGTAGGTGAGTCCGCTGTCGTGATCGGCGGAAGGCTGCATGGTGTCCTCACTCGATGCCGTGGGCGGCGAAGGTCTCCCTCGCTCCAGGAAGATCGAGGACGCCGGCGGATTCGCACATCCGCCGGGTGGCCTGGGCGACCTCGCGGATTCGTCGGGTCGCGGCAGCACCCCCGTAGACGTCCTGGAGCACGGTGTCGGCGGTGGGCTCGTCGAGGCCTGCGAGCAGGAGAGAGGAGCGGACCGGTGTGGTGTCCCAGACGAGACATGCCCTGATCAGAGGTGGGATGGCGTGCGCCACACGTGTTCGGAGCGAGAGTTCCAGATGCGTCCACAGAAGGTGGAAGAAGGCGACGAAGAAGCGGTGGTGGTGTCCCTCGTCACGGGCATGGTCGCGGGTCACCTCCCGGACCGCGGTGACGACCGTGGGATCGTTGGGGACCTCGTTGGGGACCTCGTTGAGGACCGCGGTTATCAGCGTCTCGAACACGATCACCTGCAGCAGATGAGCGAGCACCGGCTCACCGGGGAGGATGGCGCGCCCGGTCTCCTCGAGACGTTCGACGAACCCGCCATAGTCCCACCGGGGTATCGGGATCCCCGTGGCGGTGGCGATCTGGTCGGCCAGATCGAGACTGTACAGCGAGTGATACCCCTCGTCACAATATATTTTGTAGGCGTCCAGACGACACGAACGAGGCAGGTCGAAGCCCACCCGGTTCCCGGCGATCCGCTCCGCCCCACGGTTGACGATCCTGGTCTCCAGGTGCGTTGCCGACAGCAGAAACTGGTACAGGTGACGCACGGCGAGTTCCCGTGTCAGGGCGGCTGGGAGAACACGGACGGCTTCGTGGGCAAGATAAGGAACCAGCTCGGAGGGAAAGAACACCCGCCCTTCCTCCATGTCCCGGTGGAATGTCCGCCGACTCCCACCGCGGACTCCCGCCGAGCTGTACCAGTCGTTCATCGGTTG
>NZ_CAAAFS010000050.1:0-44086 GCF_900634755.1 Protofrankia symbiont of Coriaria myrtifolia | reverse complement strand
ACCATCGGTTGAGCCACTCTCGGCCTGCTCGGTTTCTTCTCCATCGTCAGTCCTCGATGCTTTCGTACCGTGTAGCACCGACCGGACGGGAGGAGACAGCGGCTCTTTCGTCACCCCGCGGCTCGGACGCGCCAAGGAGCCGAACAACACGGCTGATGCCCTCCGTTACCACGGCCAGGTCGGTGGCATAGCAGATCCGGAACCATCCGGGATCCGGGCTGGCGAAGAGCTGGCCCGGCAGGACGTTGACACAGGCCTGTTCAAGAATTCTTTCCCACAGGGCGTGTTCGGCCGCGAAGGTGGGGGCGGTCAGCCACGCCCCCAGGTCGACCCACAGCGAAAACCCCGCTCCCACCGGCACGAAGGGAACACCCGCGGCGGTGAGGAGCTCGACCGACGAGGCATAGGAAAGGGCAAGCCGTCGACGACTCTCCGCGAGGAAACGAGCGACCCATGCCCGGTCGGCGAGCACATCCCGCAGAACTGCCTGGGTGTCGGTCGAGGTCGCGGCGAAGTAGGCGAGTGCCCGGGCCGCGGCACAGACCTCGGGATCGGGACTGCACAGAACGCCGATCTTGAAGCCGGGTAGTCCGAAGTCCTTCGCGAATCCCCACACGATGTGGACCCGTCCGGTCCCGGCCCTCCTCACCTCGGGATCGAGGAAGCTGACGAACGGCGCCCCGCCGAAGACCGAGTTGGCGTAGATCTCGTCCACGATGACGTCCACCCCGTGCTGACCGGCGACCTCGGCGATCTCCCGGAGGACCTGCGGCGGGTGGACGTGACCGACCGGGTTCCCCGGTGAGGCCAGTGCCACGGCACGGACGGTGACACCCCGCTCGCGAGCACGGGTCAGCGCGTGGCCTATCTCCGAGGCCGTCACCTGGAAGTTCCTGCCAGCGCTCAGGGGCACGGGCAGCAGGCGGGCGCCGGAACGCCCGACCAGGTCGACGTCGAAAGCCCCGTAGTAGGGAGCGGGCACGACGATCGCCTCCCCCGGATCGCACAGGACGGAGGCGATGACGTCCAGAGCGCTCGTCACCCCGCTGACCACGACAAGGTGTTCCGGGTCCACCTCCGTCCGGCAGACTCCGCCGAGGAAACGAGCGAGCTGTTCCCGGAAGGCGTCGGTGCCGTGCAGCGGGGCGTAGTGGGTGTCCGCGGCGCTCAGTGGACGCGGGCCGGTCAGCCGGGGTGCCAGCAGGTCCCACACCAGTCGGTTCTCCGCCGTACCGAGATTGATGTATCCGCCCGGGCGCAGCCGGGGATGGTACGGATGCGCCTCCGCCCGGAAGTGCGCCGCGGCGATCGCCGGCGGCTGGGCGGCCAGCGCCGCCGCGCGCCTCGACACCATCAGCGACCCCCCGGACGGCCGCCACACACCCGGTCGGATTCCGCGGAGTGCTCGGCAAGCAGGCCGGGACGTACTCCCAGGCCCATCGACGCGTCCACGACCGCCCCGTGCAGCACGCCGGATCCGTTGCCGCACAACCACCACACCAGCTCCGCGATCTCCTCCGGCCGGATCAGCCTGCCCTTCGGCAGATTCGCCTCGAAGTCGAGCCGGGCCTGCGGCGCCAGCCGGTCGAGCGTGCTCTCCCGCAGCATGGGCGTGTCGACCGCCCCCGGGCACACCGCCATGACATCGACCGGAGAATGCGCCGTCTCCGCCGCGAGATGGCGGGTCAGGTAGGCGAGCGCCGCTTTGCTCATGCCGTCCACGACGTCGAACCCCGGGAACTGCGCCACCCCGCCGCCGACGCTGCAAATATTGACGATCTTCCCGTAGCCGCGCTCCAGCATGCCCGGCAGGAGGCGCCGGATCAGCCACAGCGGGCCGATGCTGTTGATCCGCAGGAACGCCTCGTCTCGGTCGCGTGGGTCCTGGATATACCGGTCGATGCTCCGCGTGCCCACGGCGGCGTTGTTGACGAGCACGTCCACAGGACCGGGAAGCGCTGCCAGCAGAGCGTCATGGCTGTCCCGCTCCCCCTGCCTGAACTCGAAGGCGCGTATCCGGGCGCCGTCAGTCGTGCGCAGGTCCGACGCAACCGACTCGGCGACGTCCCGCCGGGAGTGGTAGGTGAACCACACATTGTCACCATTACGAGCGAACCGTGTCACGGTGGCCAGACCCACACCACTGGAGCCACCAGTGATCAGGACGTTTCGCGGCATCGTGTCCTTTCCTGTGATCCTGTGGAGAGCGGCTCCTGTGCGGAGCGGCGCGCCGGGGCATGCGCTGGCCCGTCACGAGACGCCCGGAGCAACCACGAGGAGGGCGCGCCGAACTACCCGGCCCAGACGATCTGTCGATCACGCGGTCCAGCTCCGACAGCGTGATCGACAGTCATGCGGGTCGAGATGGTCGGATCGTTCCTCGTGGCCGGGACCGTGCTGTCAGCGACGACAGCACACGTCCCAGCCTGTGCCGGATGGTTACGGAAGTCTCATGACGTGGACTCTGCCCGCAGCGCCTATGGTCCGGGACGACAGCAAGTCGCGGTCAGCGGATACGGACTCTAGCAGCACTTTTTCCCCGTATCCACGGTCTTCTTCCCACTTTCCCACAGTAGGTTCGGATCGAATGCGAGCAGCCTCCAGGCTTGTCCGCGACGTCAGCCGGATCTGGCGCGGATTCCGCACACCCAGCTTGCAATGCATGCAGTGCTAGCATTGGATCGTCGGAAAGAGTGGCTGGAAGGGGGGGCGGGTCATGGCGACGTTGACGATCAGAGATCTGGATGACGAGGTGAAGGCGCGGCTGCGGGTCCGCGCGGCGCACAACGGCCGATCCATGGAGGCGGAGGCCCGAGCGATCCTCCGGGCCGCTCTGACCGGGCCGGCCCCGCGACGCGGGCTGGGCAGCCAGATCCACCAGTACTTCGCGGACCTCGATGAGGACGTGGAGCTTGCGCTGCCGCCACGCACGGAGCCACCGAGGGCGGCAGACCTCTCCTCATGATCGCGCTGGACACGAACGTCGTCTCGGAGTTGATGCGCGCCCGGGCCGATCCAGGGGTCGTTGCCTGGATCGACAGCCAGCCCGCCGACGAGATCTACCTGACCGCGGTGACCATGGCCGAACTGCGGTACGGCGTCGCCCGGCTGCCTGAGGGGAGACGCCGTACCGACCTGACCGACCGACTACAGCGTGCCGTCGAGGCGGGTTTCACCGGCCGTGTACTGCCCTTCGATGACGACGCGGCGGCCCACTACGCGGACATAGTCGTGGGCCGCGAGCAGCAGGGCCTGCCCATCGCCATGGCCGACGCCCAGATCGCGGCCATCTGCCGCTCACACTCCGCCGACCTCGCCACCCGCAACACCAAGGACTTCGCCCACACCGGCATCGACCTCATAGACCCCTGGCAGGCAACAGCCGACTGACAGCCAGACGGTCCCAGGGCACGCCAACCCCAGCGGGCACGTAGCGGGCACAACCCGCCCAACCACCGAAAACCGTAGGGGGTTCGGGGGATTCGATCCCCCGGCAGATATTGCGAAACGCCCAGGTCAGCCCCCGGCTGACATAGCTGACCCCAAGTGGAGCGGGCGACGGGAATCGAACCCGCGTTGCAAGCTTGGGAAGCTCGTGTTCTGCCTCTGAACTACGCCCGCGCGCTGCCTTCAGCATCCTACAGGCTCGCGTGGGCGAGGTGCGGTGGGACCCAACCGGCGTCAGCCGGAGGCGCGTGTCGCTACAGGGCGGACGACACACGGTATATCCGCCCGGAGAACGCGATCCATGTCCGTGAGCAGATCTTTTACTACTCTCCCAGATCGATGTGCTACTCAGAGCACACCTCCGGGAGGAATACGTGCAGTTTCGCAAGAGCATGATCTCGTTGACGGCTGGAGCCCTGCTCCTTGCCGGTGCCGCCTTCGCCGACGCCACATCCGCCTCGGCCGCGCCCGCCTCCACCACCGACGGCGCCACGATCACCGTCGGTGCGACGACCGATGACTCGACGACCAGTGATCCGACGGGTGGGCACCGGTCGCTGGGCGAATGTTCGGAGGCCGACTTCCGGGACGACTCGCGGCTGGGACCCCGAAAACTGCCGGTCACCGGCGAGGTGGGCCAGGAACTGTCCCACTACCAGCGGACCGGCGGGGAGCCGGTCCAGCAGTTCCTGGACACCTGGTGGGACCCGTCCGCCCGGTCCGGCCAGGGCGGCTGGCAGTATCCGCCGCAATCCGGATACCTGATCAACCCGGACGGTACCCCCAGGAGGGCGGTGACATCGCTGACCCCGGGGCTGGAGTTCGACCGCTTCGGGGGCACCAGCGGCAACTTCGCCTCCCCGGAGGGGACGAAATACGCGGCCCGGGCCATCCCGCCGTCCAACCTGGACTCCGTGACGGACCCGGGTAGCTGCAACTACCACGACTACCGGGTGCTGCAGACGTTCTCCGTCTACAGCGGAACCATCCGTCCGTGGTTCGACCAGCCCGGCTACGGACAGCAGTACGAGGTGGTCAGCGCCCTCATCCCGGGGGCTCCGGTCCTCGACCCGGTCACCGACGCGCTGCCCATCCAATGGCTGCTCGACAACCACCTCATCTGCTCGACGACCGATGCGACCAATCCCTGCCCGTAGCCGCGACGACCGGGCGAAGGACGAAGGAATGCTCCCGGCTGACGACCGCGACAAGGCCGGCGGACGGTAGCGTGCTGGGACGTGCTGCTGTCTGACCGGGATATCCGAGCTGAGATCGCCGCGGGACGCGTCCGCCTGGAACCGTACGATCCGCTTCTCGTCCAGCCCAGCAGTATCGACCTGCGGCTCGACCGGTGGTTCCGGGTGTTCCAGAACCACCGGTACAGCCACATCGACCCCGCCATCGAGCAGGAGGACCTGACCGAGCTTGTCGCGCCGGACGTCGACGAGCCGTTCGTCCTGCATCCCGGGGAGTTCGTCCTCGGCTCGACCCTCGAGATCGTCACCCTGCCGGACGATCTCGCCGGCCGGTTGGAGGGCAAGTCCAGCCTCGGCCGCCTCGGCCTGCTCACACACTCGACCGCGGGTTTCATCGACCCGGGTTTCTCCGGCCACGTCACGCTCGAGCTGTCGAACGTGGCCACTCTGCCCATCAAGATCTGGCCGGGTATGAAGATCGGCCAACTGTGCCTGTTCCGGCTCTCCTCGCCTGCGACGCATCCCTACGGCTCGGCTGTCTACGGCTCGCGTTACCAGGGCCAGCGCGGTCCCACACCGTCTCGCGCCTACCGCGACTTCACCCGCGCCACCGTCTCCTCGGACGACCACAACCACGACCACACCCGGTGACATCCACGTGGGCGCAGCGGTCGCACGGGCATGGCGGCACCGGCGCGTCCACGTGGGCGCGGCGGTCGCCTCACAGGTTCGGGCGGAAGCGCACCGGCTCCTGTCCGAACGGCTGGCCGGGAGCCGGCCAGGTGGGCGACGGCGGCACCGGACGGCTCACCGGCTCCTTCGTCGTCACCCGCACCTGTTCGCCGTGGTGGACGATGACGGTCGGGTCGCCGCGCAGCAGCACGTAGGACGCGACGGCGTCGGTGACCTCGACCCGCAGCCGCCGGCCCCGCCGGGACAGCGTGAACGCCAGCCGGCTGATCCCCTCCGGCAGCCGGGGCGCGAACGACGGCGTCTCCCCGGTGTCGCGCAACCCGCCGAACCCCTTGACCAACGCGATCCAGCTCCCGGCGAGCGAGGCGATGTGCAGGCCGTCCACGGCCCGGTTCGACAGGTCGCGCAGATCCGTCAGCGCGGCCTCGCGCAGGTAGTCGTGGGCGAGCCCGAGGTGGCCGACCTCGGCGGCCATCACCGCCTGGTAGCACGCCGACAACGACGAGTCGCGGACGGTCAGGGCCTCGTAGTAGGCGAAGTTGCGAGCCTTCTGCTCCTCGGTGAACGCGTCCCCCCTGCGCACCATCGCCAGCACCAGATCGGCCTGTTTGACGACCTGCTTGCGGTACAGGTCGAAGTACGGGAAGTGCAGCAGCATCGGGTACTGGTCGGGGCGGGTGCGCTCGAAGTTCCACACCTGGTGCCGGGTGAACCCCTCCGACTGCGGATGCACGCCCAGCTTCTCGTCGAACGGGATGTACATGTCCTCGGCGGCGTCGCGCCAGGACGCGGTCTCCTCCGCGTCCACGCCGAGTTCGCGCGCCTTGTCCGGATGCCGCCGGACGGCGTTCGCCGCCTCGACCAGGTTCTGCTGCGCCATCAGGTTCGTGTAGACGTTGTTGTCCGCGACGGCGCTGTACTCGTCCGGGCCGGTCACGCCGTCGATGTTGAAGTCGCCGTCGAGGTCGTGGTGGCCTAGGGAACGCCACAGCCGGGCGGTGTCGACGAGCAGTTCCAGGCCGACGTCGCGCTCGAAGCCGTCGTCCCCGGTCGCGCGGACGTAGCGGACGACCGCGTCCGCGATGTCGGCGTTGATGTGGAACGCCGCCGTGCCCGCCGGCCAGTATCCCGAGCACTCCTCGCCGTGGATCGTCCGCCAGGGGAACGCCGCGCCGGAGAAGCCGAGCGTGCGGGCCCGCTCCCGGGCCATCGGCAGGGTGGCCTGCCGCCACCGCAGGGCGTCCGCCGCCGCGTGCGGGGCGGTGTAGGTGAGCATCGGCAGGACGTAGCTCTCGGTGTCCCAGAAGGCGTGCCCGTCGTAGCCGGTGCCGGTCAGCCCCTTGGCCGGGATCGACCGGCGCTCGGCCCGCGCGCCGGCCTGCAGCACGTGGAACAGGGCGAACCGAACGGCCTGCTGCACCTCGGCGTCGCCGTCGACCTCGACGTCGGCCCGCGCCCAGAAGTCGTCGAGGTAGGCCCGCTGCTCGGCGAGCATGCCCGCCCAGCCGGTCTGCCGGGCCGCGGTCAGCGCGGCGGCGGCCTGGTCCCGCAGCGCCGGCAGGGAACGCTGCTCCGACCAGCCGTAGGCGATGAACTTGACCATGCGCAGCGTGCTGCCGGCGTCCAGCACGGCCGTCACGGTGATCCGGCAGGAGTCCTCGTCGCTCTCGGCGGTGACCCCCAGCCCGGGCAGCGGGTCGATCACATGGTCCATCGCGGCGGCGACCCGCAGGCCGCTGCGCCGGGTCTGGTGCACCAGCTCCGCGTACGTACCGTGACTGCCGTTCCACTCCGCCTGCAACGGCGCCTCCAGCACGGCGGCCGCCCGCGGGTCCACGCTCTGCGGCGGTATCTGCTCGTTGGCGACCAACTCGGACTGGATCACCAGCCGCGCCGGGGCGTCCAGCGGCTCGACCTCGTAGCAGATCGCCGCCATGGCCCGCTGGACGAAGGACACCAGGCGCACCGTCGACACTTTGATCGCCTGGCCGGCCGGCGACACCCACTCGGCCGTGCGCCGCAGCACGCCCGCGCGAAAGTCCAGCACCCGTTCGTGGGCCCGCAGATCCCCGTAGCGGACGTCGAAGGGCTCGTCGTCCACCAGCAGGCGGATGAGCTTGCCGTTGGTGACGTTGATGACCGTCTGGCCGGACTCCGGATACCCGTAGCCGGCTTCGGCGTACGGCAGCGGACGCAGCTCGTGCACCGAGTTCAGATAGGTGCCGGGCAGGACGTGCGGCTCGCCCTCGTCCAGGTTCGCCCGCAGGCCGACATGGCCGTTGGACAGGGCGAACAGCGACTCCGACCGGGCCAGCAGCTTCGGGTCGAGACCGCACTCACGCAGATGCCACGGCTCGACCGGGAATGACACGTCACCGATCACGATATGTTACCGATCACGACACGCTTCCGCTCATGAAAGGCTCCCGTCATCCGCCGTCGCGCGGCCGGCACGGTCGGCGCGGCCATGTGCGCCCGGCTGTTCGCCCGGCTCGAGCAGGACGGCCAGATCGGGGATGGTGATGTCCGCCCCGTGCGTGAGCAGGGCGTCGGCGTGCCCGACCCGGTCGACGCCGACCACGAAACCGAAACCACCGGCCCGCCCGGCCTCGACCCCGGCGAGCGCGTCCTCGAACACCGCCGACTGCCAGGGCTCGGCACGCAGCTTACGGGCCGCGGCAAGATAGGTGTCCGGCGCCGGCTTGCCCGCCAGCCGCTCACGCGCCGCGACCGCGGCGTCGATCCGGACGGGCAGCAGCCCGTCGATGCCGGCCGCGGTGAGGACCTGCGCGCAGTTCGCGCTCGACGACACGACCGCGCGTCCGACCCCGGCGTCCGCCAGCGCGCGCAGATACCGCACGGATCCCGGGTACGCGGCGATCCCGCCCTGGCGCAGCCTGGCCGTCACGATCTCGTTCTTGCGCTTCCCCAGCCCGTGCACGGTCTGCGCCGTCGGCGGATCCGCCGGGCTGCCCACGGGCAGCCCGATGCGCCGGGAGGCGAGGAACGACCGGACACCGTCCGCCCGCGGCCTGCCGTCCACGTAGGCGGGGTAGTCGTCATGGACGCTGAACGGGACGAACGGGTCACCTCCGTGCCGGGCCCGCTGTTCGAGGAAGGCGTCGAACATCTCCTTCCAGGCCGCGGCGTGGACGGCGGCCGTCGGGGTCAACACACCGTCCAGGTCGAACAGACACGCCTTGATCTGTTCGGGTAGTCCGAGCATCCATCCCCTCCTCCCGAGGGCACCTGTGACCGTCCTATTACCCGCAACGCCCCTGCCTGACCGCGGACCGGCCGGGGTAACGTCCCACGCACGGCCGGCACCCCGTCGGGCCGGAAAACGGGCTGAGCAAAGGGAAGAAAAGGAGAGCCAGCGTCCGTGACAACGGTCAGCCGTGGAAGCCGTCCCCCGAAGACCAGCCGGGCCAAGGCCAACGGGCACGGCGACGGCATCGGCACGATCTCCGGGACGCCAGCCCCTGGGACCGCTCTCCCCCGAACGTCGACACCCAGAACACCGACACCCGCGGCGTCGGCACCCGCAGCACCGGCATCACCTTCAGTATCGGCATCCGAGACGTCGACACCCGCGGCGTCGGCATCTGAGACGTCCGCGCACCCGGTGTCACCGACGCGGGCCGCCCGGTCCGCGCTACCGGCGTGGAACCGCCCATGGGTGCCGCCCGTGGCCGCCGCCCTGGTGTTCGTCGCGGGGCTCATCGACATCGTCTCCGCGGTGACGCCCGGCTGGCGGAGCCGCCTCGACCTGATCCGGCAGATCCTGCCCGGATCGATCTCCCGGCAGGCCGCGGCGTTCACGGTTGTGGTCGGGCTCCTGCTGCTGCTCCTGGCGCGCGGTCTGCGCCGGCGCAAGCGCCGCGCCTGGCACGGAGTGGTGGCGCTGCTCACGGCGAGCGTCGTCCTGCACGTGGTCAAGGGCCTCGACTACGAGGAGGCGGCCGCCTCCGCCGTACTCGTCGGCGGCCTGCTGCTGGCCCGCGGGCAGTTCCAGGCCAAGGGGGATCCGAGCACCCGCTGGCGGGCACTGCGGGTCGGGACGACCCTTGCCGCCGCCTCGGTCACGATCGGCATGCTGCTGCTGCAGGTGGGCGGTGGGCGGCTGCTCGGGCCGCACCCGTTGTCCGTCCAGTTCGCGCACGTCGTGGACGGCCTGGTCGGCATCCACGGACCGCTGCGTTTCTCCTCCGAACGGGTCTCGGACCTTGTCACCCGGACGCTGCTGTCCATGGGCCTGCTCACGATCAGCGCTGTCGTGTACCTCGTGCTGCGGCCGCCGCGGCCGCGGCCGAAGCTGTCCGACGACGACATCGCCGGCATGCGCGCGCTGCTGGCCTGCCACGGTGACGCCGACTCGCTGGGCTACTTCGCCCTGCGCGCCGACAAGACCGTCGTCTGGTCGGCGACGCGCAAGGCCTGTGTCCCCTACCGGGTGGTGTCCGGGGTGATGCTCGCCAGCGGCGACCCGCTCGGCGACAACGAGGCGTGGCCGGGTGCGATCCGGGAGTTCCTGCGGATCGCCGCCGAACACGCCTGGATACCAGCGGTGATCGGATGTTCCGAGACGGGCGGCAAGGCGTGGGAGCGTGCCGGCCTGTCCGTGCTGGAATTCGGCGACGAAGCCGTCATCGACGTGGCGGCCTTCACCCTCGACGGCCGTGACATGCGCAACGTCCGGCAGGCCGTCGGCCGGGTCGAACGGGCCGGCTACACCTGTCGGGCCCTGCGGATGCGCGACCTGCCCGCCGAGGAACGGGCCCGGCTGCGGGCGCAGGCCGAGGCATGGCGCGGCACCGAGACCGAACGCGGCTTCTCCATGGCGCTCGGCCGGATCGGCGCGCCCGCCGACGGCGACTGCGTCGTCCTGATGGCCTTCGACCGTGGCGGGGACGACTCGGCGGGCGGTGAAGGGGGCTGCGAGCCGCGGCTGCGCGCGCTGCTGCACTTCGTCCCGTGGGGGCACCGGGGCCTGTCGCTGGACCTGATGGTGCGTGACCGTACCGCCGACAACGGGCTGAACGACTTCCTGATCGTCTCGGCGGTACGGGCCGCGGCCGGGCTCGGGGTGGAGCGTCTGTCGCTGAACTTCGCCTTCTTCCGGGCCGCGCTGGAACGCGGGCAGCGGCTTGGCGCGGGCCCGGTCACCCGTTGTTTCCGGAGCCTGCTGGTCTTCCTCTCCCGCTGGTTCCAGATCGACAGCCTCTACCGGTTCAACGCGAAGTTCCGGCCGGCCTGGTCGCCCCGCTACGTCTGTTTCCCGGCGAACCGGAACCTGCCGCGCATCGCGCTGGCCATGCTGGAGGCCGAAGCCTTCCTGAACTGGCCCCGGCTGGGGGCACGGCCCGCCGCGCACCGGCTACGGAGGCTCGTCCGCCCAGCCAGCGCCTGCCCTCGTAGGTAGAAACCGCCACTCCCACGACGGTTTCCACCTACAGGCGCGAAGGCCGTAGGTGGAAACCGTCGTCGCTACAGCGGTTCCCTACCTACAGGGCCCTGGCAGGGCCCCTACAGGACCCTGTCAGGAGGCGTCGACGCCGGCCGGTGCGGCCAGCGAGCGGGCCAGCAGCTGGGAGACGTCGAGCACCTCGACGCTCTCCTTCGCCCCGCCGGACTGCTTCTTCTCGGTGACGGCGTCGGTGAGCATGACGATGCAGAACGGGCAGGCGGTGGAGACGATGTCCGGGTCGAGGGCGAGCGCCTCGTCCACCCGCTCGACGTTGACCCGCTTGCCGATCTTCTCCTCCATCCACATCCGGGCGCCGCCGGCGCCGCAGCAGAAGCCGCGCTCCTTGCAGCGGTGCATCTCCTGGCTGCGGATACCGGGGATGCTGCCGAGGATCTCCCGGGGCGGGGTGTAGACCTCGTTGTGCCGGCCGAGGAAGCAGGGGTCGTGGTAGGTGACCGAGGAGTCCACCGGCTGGACGGGGACGAGCTTGCCCTCGTCGACGAGCCGGCCGAGCAACTGGGTGTGGTGGATGACCTCGTACGCGCCGCCGAGCGCCGGGTACTCGTTGGCCAGGCTGTTGAAGCAGTGCGGGCAGGTGGCGACGATCTTCTTGGCGCCCGCGGCGTTGAGGACCTCGATGTTGGCCTTGGCCAGCTCCTGGAAGAGGTACTCGTTGCCGAGCCGGCGGGCGGGGTCACCGGTGCAGGTCTCGCCGGAACCGAGGATGGCGAAGGAGACACCCGCGGTGTGCAGCAGCTCGGCGAAGGCACGGGAGACCTTCTTGGCCCGGTCCTCGATGGCGCCGGCGCAACCGACCCAGTACAGGTACTCCACGTCGTCCGGGATGGGCTCGCCCTCGTCGAGCACGCGGACCTCGAACGGCAGGTCCTCGGCCCACTCGGTGCGGATCCGGGGCGAGACGCCCCACGGGTTGCCGTTGTTCTCCAGGTTGCGCAGCATCACCCCGGCCTCGCTGGGGAACGACGATTCGATCATCACCTGGTAACGGCGCATGTCGACGATGTGGTCGACGTGCTCGATGTCGACCGGGCACTGCTCCACGCACGCGCCGCAGTTGGTGCACGACCACAGCACGTCGGGGTCGATGACCCCGCCCTCGTCCTCGGTCCCGACCAGCGGACGGTCGACCTGCGCCTGGCCGGGCTCGGGAACCCGTCCGAACCCGGACTCGGGGACGTGGTGGACGGCATGCCCGCCCGACGCGTCCTCGGAGACACCGGTGACCGCCTTCGACGCGTCCTCCCCGTCAGCGGCCCCGTTGGCGGCGAGCAGGTACGGCGCCTTGGCGAACAGGTGGTCACGAAGATCCATGATCAGAAGCTTCGGCGACAGCGGCTTGCCGGTGTTCCAGGCCGGGCACTGGCTCTGGCAGCGTCCGCACTCGGTGCAGGTGGAGAAGTCGAGCATCGCCTTCCAGGAGAAGTCCTCAACCTTGCCGACGCCGACGATCGGATCGTCGGCCTCCATGAGGCTCTCGATGTCCGGGGTGCTGCCCAGCGGGCCCAGCGCCTTGGGCTCACGCTTGAGGATGACGTTGATCGGCGCCAGGAAGATGTGCAGGTGCTTGGAGTAGGCGATCAGCACCAGGAAGCCCATGATGACGGCGATGTTGAGCAGCAGGAAGACCGTCTCGATGTGCTCGTTGGCCTCGGTGGAGAAGACGTCGAGCGGCCGGCTGACCAGGTAGGAGGCGAACGCCCACCTCGTGTCGCCCTGCGGGTGTGTGCCGGCGTTGAACTGGGCGCCGCGCAGGATCAGGAGCGTGACCATCACCGCAGTGATCATCCCGAGGATGACCCAGGCCGGGCCGGTGTGCGACCCGTAGAACCGCGACCTGCGCTCGAGTCGGGCGGGCGCGTTGCGCAGCCGGATGATCGTGAAGGCCAGCAGCCCCGCGAGGACCGCGACTGTGAAAAAGTCCTCGATGAAACCGATGGCGGCCCAGTGGCCGAACAGCGGGATGTGGAAGTCGTGGTCGAACAGCGCGCCGAACGCCTCGATGACGGTCAGCATGAGGATCGTGAATCCCCAGAAGGTGAAGGCGTGCGCGAGCCCGGGGGCCGTCCAGGTCAGCAGCTTCCGCTGGGCGCCGACCTCGCTGATCTCACTCCACAGCCGCTGGCCTGCCCCGTCGAGCCGGCCAGCAGCGGGCTGTCCCTGGCGGATTAGCCTGAACAGCCAGTAGAACCGGCGTCCGGCCACCGCGAGGGCGACAACGACGATCACGCCGCCGATAGCGAGTCTCACACGTCCTCCAGTCTTCTACCGACGGTGGGAGCGTATCGCTACCCATTGGTAACTTGCACGCCGAACCAGCCCACCGCCGCCGGCACCGCCGGGATCCGCGACGGGCCATTTCACCCCTTTGCGCCTTCACCTTCCTCTTCGCACCGGCTAGGCGCAGCCGATCGCCGGTCGGACACGGCCGGCGCGAGGGCCCGGACAGCGCCGACCGGCACCGCCGACCAGGATCGAGCCAGGCATGATCGTCTAAGATAAAGTTGGGATCAACGTCTCACCCGCCCTGGAAAATTTGGACCGGTTTCGGGATTCCCTTGTCCGAGGACGTGCTCCGGTTGCACCATCAGTGCAGCCCGTAACATGTCTGCGCTCTGCCGCGCCGGCACGGCGACGACCGCTGATGACTCAGATTCCGGACCACGACCTCACGATCCACGGTGGACATGATGGCGAGCACGACCAAGAGCCCGATCAGGAGCAGCAGCCCGCTGCGCGACCACACCCGCGACCGTCCCGGCCACTCCCTGGAGGTGGCCTACCGGCGAGCCCGGGAGCAGCAGGCGCAGATGCGCCGGGAGCGGCTTGCCTACACCGTGCCCCGGGCCGCGCTACGGGCCTTCCCCATCGCGGTGGTGTTCGCCGTGCTGGTCGCCTCGGGCCTGCGGCTGCCCGTGTCCGTCGCGGTGACGGCGTACCTGGTGGTCCAGCTCGGCTGGCCGCTGGTCGTGATCGGTCGTTCGTTCGATCCGGTGCCCGAGATCGAGGCGCTGCGCGAAGGCGCCGAATCCGAGCGCAAGACGGCACGTATCGTCAACAGGCTACGTCGGTATGGCTACGTGGTGATGCACGACCGTCGGGTGGCTCACTCCGAGGCGAGCATCGGGCACCTGCTGGTCGGGCCGGGCGGCGTCATGGTGATGAAAAGCGACGCCTCCCCCGGGACGGTCCGTTACTCCAAGGACGGTGCGAAGGTCGACGGGCAGTCCCTGAAGAAGCCGCTCGACCTGACCAAGTGGCTCGGGGAAGAGGTCCGCAACCAGACCCGCGACGCCCTGCCGATGCTCAAAGTGCCGGTCCGGCCAATTCTGATCATGGTTGAGGCGGGTGTCCTGTGGAGCGACGGGGCGATCGACGGGGTGACCCTGATCAGCCTGAAGGACCTCGTCTCCTATGTCCGCGGACGGCCGGACCGGCTCAACCCGGCCGAGGTGACGAAGGTGGTCGCCGTCGCCCAGCGGCTGTTCCCGCCCGCCACGGCCAACCAGCTCGCCGATCACGTCACCCTGGACCGCGACCAGTGGCTGACCCTGATGGACGCGCTGCGCACCATCCTGGAACGCGGCGGGAACGCGACCGACATGCTCGACCGGCTCACCCGGATCGAGAACGATCTCGCCCGGCTCGCCGAGCCGGGTGGGCGGTCCGGCATCCCGGGAGCGCGTACCGGCGACAACGGTGACAGCGGTGACGGTGACAGCGACGACCTCATCAACGAACTCACCGGCTCGGCCGGCCCGGCCGGTAGACCCGCGCTCGGTGCCGCGGACGACCCGTCGACGGGACGACGGCGGGGGCGCATACTGGCCGCGGTCCGCCCGCTGCGGCCGGCCGCGAGCCGCCCGGCGGGCGACGTCGCGAACGACGGCGGCACCAGCGCGGACCTGGACGTCGACAGCTCTGCCGACGGACCGGGCCGACCGCCACACGGCCCCGCCGGACCGTCCAGCGCCTGAACGGGGCGCAGACCAGCAGAACCACGGTCAAACAGGACATAACACCTGAAAGCACACACAAAAATCCTGAAGCAACCTGAGGCCGGCGGACATCCCGCCGGCCTCAGTCGTGCGCCGGTCGTGCCGGTCGTGCCGGTCGCGCCGGTCGTGCGCCCCGCGCATCCAGTCGCGCCCGAACCGTGCCCGTGATGACGCGGCGCACCAGAGCCGTCCGACTATCGCAAAGGCCATCGCAAAAAACATGAGCAGAAGAGGCTCAGGTTTGACGGCAGGAGAGTTATTGTTGGATCCTGAGCCAGCACGGCTCAACTACCACATGAGCGGCCCACCCGGCATCCCGACGGAGCCGGTGGAGCCGGATCCATCCTGATTCGAAAGGCGCACAGACATGGCACGAGCGGTCGGCATCGACCTCGGCACCACGAACTCCGTCGTGAGCGTGCTCGAGGGCGGCGAACCCACGGTGATCGCCAATGCCGAGGGCTCGCGAACGACTCCATCCGTCGTCGCCTTCGCCAAGAACGGCGAGGTCCTGGTCGGCGAGGTCGCGAAGCGGCAGGCGGTCACCAACGTCGAGCGGACCATCCGGTCGGTCAAGCGCCACATGGGCACCGACTGGAAGATAAAGATCGACAGCAAGGACTTCACCCCCCAGCAGATCAGCGCGTTCATCCTGCAGAAGCTCAAGCGGGACGCCGAGTCCTACCTCGGCGACACCGTGACCGACGCGGTCATCACCGTGCCCGCCTACTTCGACGACGCGCAGCGCCAGGCCACCACCGAAGCCGGCACCATCGCCGGGCTGAACGTCCTGCGGATCGTCAACGAGCCCACCGCCGCTGCCCTCGCCTACGGACTGGACAAGGGCGAGAAGGAGCAGACGATCCTGGTCTTCGACCTCGGTGGTGGCACCTTCGACGTGTCCCTGCTGGAGATCGGCGACGGCGTCGTCGAGGTCAAGTCGACCTCCGGGGACACCCACCTCGGCGGTGACGACTGGGACCAGCGCATCACCGACCATCTGATCAAGACCTTCAACGGTCAGCACGGCGTCGACCTGGGCAAGGACAAGATGGCCCTGCAGCGGCTGCGCGAGGCCGCCGAGAAAGCCAAGATCGAACTGTCGCAGTCCACCCAGACCAGCATCAACCTGCCCTACATCACCGCCTCGGCCGAGGGCCCGCTGCACCTCGACATCACCCTGACCCGCTCCGAGCTCCAGCGGATGACCCAGGACCTCATCGACCGCTGCAAGCACCCCTTCCAGCAGGCCGTCAAGGACGCCGGGGTCAAGGTCAGCGACATCGACCACGTCGTGCTCGTCGGCGGCTCCACCCGGATGCCGGCCGTGGTCGACCTGGTCCGTGAGCTCACCGGCGGCAAGGAGCCGAACAAGGGCGTCAACCCCGACGAGGTCGTCGCCGTCGGCGCCTCCCTGCAGGCCGGTGTCCTCAAGGGTGAGGTCAAGGACGTCCTGCTGCTCGACGTCACCCCGCTGTCCCTGGGCATCGAGACCAAGGGCGGGATCATGACCAAGCTCATCGAGCGCAACACCACCATCCCGACCAAACGCTCGGAGATCTTCACCACCGCCGAGGACAGCCAGCCGTCCGTGCAGATCCAGGTCTTCCAGGGCGAGCGCGAGATGGCCGCCTACAACAAGAAGCTCGGCATGTTCGAGCTCACCGGCCTGCCGCCGGCGCCCCGCGGCGTCCCGCAGATCGAGGTCACCTTCGACATCGACGCCAACGGCATCGTCCACGTCTCGGCCAAGGATCTCGGCACCGGCAAGGAACAGTCGATGACCATCACGGGTGGTTCGGCGCTGCCCAAGGACGACATCGAGAAGATGGTCCGCGACGCCGAGCAGTACGCCGAGGAGGACCGCAAGCGCCGCGAGGAGGCCGAGACCCGCAACCAGGGCGAGACCCTGGTGTACTCCACCGAGCGGTTCCTGGCCGAGAACGGCGACAAGATCGACGCCACGGTCAGGGCCGACGTGGAGGAGAAGCTGTCCGCGCTGCGGGCGGCGGTCGGCGGCACCGACATCGCGGCCATCCGTGACGCCACGACCGAACTCGCCAAGGCCAGCTCCGTCATGGGCCAGTCGCTCTACGCGGACGCGCAGGGCTCGGCCGGCAACCCCGGCGGCGCCGCCGGCGCGAGCGCGGACGACGACGTGGTGGACGCCGAGATAGTGGACGAGGAGGACAAGAAGTGACCTCGGCCCCCAACGACTGGACGCAGGGCGCCCCCGCGCCGGACGAGCCAGTGATCGTCCGGGACAAGCGCCGCATAGACCCACAGAGCGGGCAGGTCCGGGTGGAGGCCGCGCGAACGCAGACCGCCTCCCCGGCCGGGGACACCGTCACGTCCCCGGCCGGGGGGCCGCCGGCCGGGGAGGCCGAGCAGGTGGCGTCGCTGCGCCAGCAGGTCGCCGAGCGCACCAGTGACCTGCAACGCCTCAAGGCCGAATTCGACAACTACCGGCGTCGTGTCGAGCGTGACCGGCAGGCCCTGGCCGAGCAGGCGGCCGGCAGGCTGCTCCTGGCGCTGCTGCCGACCCTCGACGACATCGGCCGCACCCGCGACCACGGCGATCTGGAGGGCCCGTTCAAGGCGGTGGCGGAGTCGCTGGAAGCCACCCTTGAGACCGCCGGGCTCGAGCGGTTCGGCGCCCGCGGGGACGAGTTCGACCCGCTCGTCCACGATGCGCTCATGCACACCTACTCGGCCGAGGTGACCAGGCCGACCTGCGTGGACATCTTCCGGGCCGGCTACCGGCACGCTGGCCGCGTGCTGCGGCCGGCGCAGGTCGCGGTCGCCGAACCGGCGGCGGAAGACCCCGACGCCGGTCAGGGCGCCGACGGCACGGCCGCCGGGGCTGCGCCGGAAGCCGGCGGCGGCTCGGCAGAAGCCGCCGAGTAGCCGCCGAGTAGTCAATGCCATCGCGGTTCTTGCTGAACAGCGTCCACATCGGGCGTCGGTAGACGACATGATGACGGAAGGAGGGGCGCCGTGAGTGTTCGCGACATGGTCGAAAAGGACTACTACGCCGCTCTCGGCGTGCCCAAGGACGCTTCGGCAGCCGACATCAAGAAGGCGTACCGCCGCCTCGCGCTTGAGCTGCACCCGGACAAGAACCCCGGCGATCCCAAGGCGGAGGCCCGGTTCAAGGAGGTCTCCGAGGCGTACGACGTGCTCTCGGACGAGACCCGGCGGCGGGAGTACGACGAGGCCCGGGCCCTGTTCGCCGCGGGTGGCGTCCCCGGCGGCCAGGCTGGTGGCTACGGCTTCCAGCCGGGCGGGTTCGGGCCCGGTGGGCCCGGTTACCATGGCGGATCCACCGCGTTCAACCTCGACGACCTGCTGGGCGGGGCGGGCGCCGGCACGGCCCCGGGCGGGCTGGGCGGGCTCTTCGACAACCTGTTCCAGCGGTCACCGGGCGGCCGCGGGCCACGCCGTGGCGCCGACATCACGGCCGAGGTCACGATCTCGTTCGAGAAGGCCCTCTCCGGTCTGGAGGCGACGGTCCGCCTGCCCGGCGCCGCGACCTGCCTGACCTGCGGGGGCAACGGTGCCCGGCCGGGCACCACACCGCGGACGTGCACGACCTGCCGGGGGCTGGGTGTGGTGTCGCGGTCACAGGGAGGCTTCGCGCTCTCCGAACCCTGTCGGGACTGCCTCGGCAAGGGAACGGTGATCGATTCGCCCTGCCCGGACTGCCGGGGCAGCGGCCGGCGCGAACGCGAACAGCGGATCCGCATCCCACCGGGGGTCGCCGACGGTCAGCGGCTGCGGGTACGCGGACGCGGATCGCCGGGTGAACGCGGCGGCCAGGCAGGCGATCTGGAGGTCACCGTCCACGTACTGGCCCATCCGGTGTTCGACCGCGAGGGGCAGAACCTGACGATCGTCCTGCCGGTGACCTTCGTGGAGGCCGCCCTGGGCGCCTCGGTGAAGGTTCCGACGATCGACGGTGCCCCGCTGACGGTGAAGATCCCGCCCGGCACGTCGAGTGGACGTCGTCTGCGGGTACGTAGTCGTGGAGTGCCGCGTAGCGGCGGCGGTCACGGCGATCTCATCGTGACCGTTGACGTCACGGTGCCGAAACCGACGGATCTCTCCGCGAAGGCGCGGACGGCGCTGCAGGAGTTCGCCCACGCCCATCCCGAGGATCCCCGCACAACACTGATGGAACAGATGGAGGGCCGGTCATGAAGTCACGACCGAGCCGTACCGCCGACCCGCCGGCGTCGCCGTCCCCGGGGCCGCCGAGGGCCGACGGCGCCCCGGCCGGCCCGTCCGGGGCGCCGTCGGCGCCCCGCCCGAGCCCTGCCCACGACGACGACACACCCGTATACGTGATCTCCATTGCCGCGCAGCTCGCCGGCATGCACCCCCAGACGCTGCGGGCCTATGACCGTCTCGGCCTGGTCACTCCCGGCCGCACGTCCGGACGCGGGCGACGGTACTCCGTGCGGGACGTCGCGCTGCTGCGCGAGGTGCAGCGGCTGTCCCAGGAGGAGGGCGTCAACCTCCAGGGCATCCGACGGATCCTGGAGCTGGGCGGCCAGGTAATGATGTTGCAGGCGCAGGTCCGGCAGCTGACCGAGGAGTTGGCGGCGGTCCGCGCCGAAGCCGAGCGCCGGGTCGCCGAGGCACATCGCAGCCACCGGCGCGACCTGGTGCCCGTCGACCGCAGCGCGATAGTGCTCTGGCGGCCCGGCTCCCGCCGCTAGACCGGGTCGGCAGCCATGAGCGTTGGCTCGTCGGGTACTGATTCCTTCGTCCTCCTTCGTCGAGCACCGGTTCTTCGTCGGCTATCGGTTTCACCGAACGGCGCGCCGTCGACGATCCGCGGCGAGGCCGCCGAGTGGCGAGCGGGAGCGGCCGGAGCAAACGACGCGGACGGCGTGGGCCCGGGCCCTGGCCAGGGCCGCTGAGCGTGGGGCGGCCGGTTGCCACGCCCCACGCTCGACGGCCCTGTCACCAGCGGGCTCCAGGAGGCGGCAATGCCTGGGAACGCCGCGTCGCGAAGCTTCGCATCACGCAAACCTAAGCGGGAACGACTCAACTATTCTGAGCGTTATGAAGATGGTACGACCAAAACGATCATCTTAGGATTCCGATGAACGCTGACCGCCTCACCGCTCGCTCGCAGGAAGCCCTGTCCTCCGCCGTCAGCCGCGCCACCGGTGACGGCTCACCCCTCGTCGACCCCCTGCATCTGCTGGTCGCCGTCCTGAGCCAGACCGGCGGGGTCGCGGTGGACCTGCTCGAGGCCGTCGACGCGCCTGTCCCCCAGGTGCGCGCCCGCGCCGAGGCAGCGGTCAGCCGGCTGCCGCACGCGACCGGCGCGTCCGTCGCCCCGCCGCAGCTGTCCCGGCAGCTCATCACCGTCCTGGACAACGCCGAGCGGCAGGCGAACCGGCTCGGCGACGAGTACACCTCGGTCGAGCACCTGCTGGTCGCGCTCGCGGAGGAGGGCGGCGAGGCGTCCCGGGTGCTCACCGAGTTCGGGGCGAGCTCGGAGGCCCTGCGCGGCGCGTTCGACATCGTGCGCGGCGGCGTTCACCGGGTGACCAGCCGCGATCCCGAGGGCTCCTACCGCGCGCTGGACAAGTACTCCGTGGACCTCACCGAGCAGGCCCGCGCCGGCAAGCTCGACCCGGTCATCGGACGCGACGCCAAGATCCGCCGTGTCGTACAGGTCCTGTCCCGGCGGACGAAGAACAACCCGGTCCTCATCGGCGAACCCGGCGTCGGCAAGACCGCGATCGTCGAGGGGCTCGCCCTGCGGGTCGTCGCCGGTGACGTGCCGGAGTCCCTGCGCGGCCGGCGCATCGTCTCGCTCGACCTCGGTTCGATGGTGGCCGGCTCGAAGCTGCGGGGCGAGTTCGAGGAGCGGCTGCGGGCCGTCCTCAACGAGATCCGCTCCGCCGAGGGCCGGCTGATCACCTTCATCGACGAGCTGCACACGGTCGTCGGCGCGGGTGCCGCCGAAGGCGCGATGGACGCCGGCAACATGCTCAAGCCCATGCTCGCCCGCGGCGAGCTGCGCATGATCGGCGCCACCACCCTGAACGAGTACCGCACCCGCATCGAGAAGGACCCAGCGCTCGAACGCCGCTTCCAGCCGGTGCTGGTCGGCGAGCCGTCGGCCGAGGACACCATCGGTATCCTGCGCGGGCTGAAGGAACGCTACGAGGTGCACCACGGTGTCCGGATCACCGACGCCGCGCTCGTCGCCGCCGCCACCCTGTCCGACCGATATGTCAGCGGGCGGTTCCTGCCCGACAAGGCCATCGACCTGGTGGACGAGGCCGCGTCCCGACTCCGGATGGAGATCGACAGCCGGCCGGTGGCGATCGACGAGCTCGAGCGCGCCGTCCGGCGCATCGAGATCGAGGACATGGCGCTGTCCAAGGAGAGCGACAGCGCGTCCAAGGAGCGCCGTGAGCGGCTGCGGCGCGAGCTCGCCGAGAAACGGGAGGAGCTGTCCAGCCTGACCGCCCGCTGGCAGCGTGAAAAGAGTTCCATCGCCGAGGTGCAGAAGGCCAAGGAGGAGCTGGAGAACGCCCGGCGCGCCCTCGACCTCGCCGAACGCGATCTCGACCTGGCCAAGGCCGGTGAGCTGTGCTACGGCACGATCCCGACGTTGGAGAAGCGGCTCGCCGCGGCCACCGACGCGCTGCCCGGCGCGGGCGAGCCCGGCAGCGCCATGCTCAAGGAGGAGGTCGGCCCCGACGACGTCGCCGAGGTCGTCGCGTCCTGGACGGGTATTCCCGCCGGCCGGCTGCTGGAGGGGGAGACCACCAAGCTGCTGCGCATGGAGGAGGAGCTGCACGCCCGCGTCATCGGTCAGCACGCCGCGGTGCGGGCCGTCTCCGACGCGGTGCGCCGGGCCCGCGCGGGCATCTCCGATCCCGACCGGCCGACCGGCTCGTTCCTGTTCCTCGGCCCGACCGGCGTGGGCAAGACGGAGCTGGCCAAGGCGCTCGCGGACTTCCTGTTCGACGACGAACGCGCGGTGGTTCGCATCGACATGAGCGAGTACGCCGAGAAGCACTCGGTGGCCCGGCTCATCGGCGCCCCGCCCGGTTACGTCGGCTTCGAGTCCGGCGGGCAGCTCACCGAGGCGATCCGGCGCCGCCCCTACAGCGTGATCCTGCTGGACGAGGTGGAGAAGGCGCACCCCGACGTCTTCGACATTCTCCTGCAGGTCCTCGATGACGGACGCCTCACCGACGGGCAGGGGCGCACCGTGGACTTCCGCAGCACGATCGTGGTGCTGACGTCCAACCTCGGTTCCCAGTTCATCGCCGACCCGACCCTGCCCCCGCAGGTGCGGCGCGACTCGGTCATGATCGCGGTACGGGAGGCGTTCAAGCCCGAGTTCCTCAACCGGCTCGACGACATCCTCATCTTCGACCAGCTCGACAAGGACGACCTGGCCCGCATCGTCGATCTCCAGCTCGACCTGCTGCGCGCCCGGCTGACCGACCGGCGGATCACCCTGACGGCCACCGACGCCGCCCGCTCCTGGCTCGCCGACGCCGGCTACGACCCGGTCTTCGGCGCCCGCCCGCTGCGCCGGCTCGTCCAGACCGCGATCGGCGACCCGCTCGCCCGGGAACTGCTCACCGGCACCATCCGGGACGGCGACAACGTCCTCGTGGACGTCGCCCCGAACCAGCACGGCCTGACCGTCCAGAAAGCGTAGGCAAAAACCGCTGTCACACCGACGAAAACCACCTACGGGCCTCGAACCCGTAGGGGGTTTTCGTCGTCCTGACAGCGGAAAACACCGATCACCTGTCGAATAGTAGCTATCCGAAATCAGAAATATACTCTTGGTCGTGCTGAAGCTGGTGATTGCCGACGAGGTGCGGGCGGCGGTGGAGACGGGGCGGCCCGTGGTCGCCCTGGAGTCAACGCTGATCGCGCACGGCCTGCCCCGCCCCCGCAATCTGGAAGTGGCGGCCGACCTGGAAACCCTGCTCCGCGACCGCGGGGTGACGCCGGCGACCATAGCGGTGATCGACGGGATACCCACCATCGGCTTGGACGCCATCGAGCTCACCAGAATCGCGAACACCCCGAACGTGGCGAAACTGTCGGTACGGGATCTGCCGGTCGCCTCCGCGTTGGGCCGCACCGGGGCGACCACGGTCGCGTCCACGTCCCTGCTCGCCGCCCGCGCCGGTATCAGCGTGTTCGCCACCGGCGGGCTCGGTGGGGTGCACCGCGGCTGGGCCGACAGCGCCGACGAGTCCGCCGACCTCGTCACTCTCGCAGGCACGCCGATAACCGTGGTCTGTGCGGGGGTGAAGTCGATCCTGGACGTCGGCGCGACCCTCGAACGGCTGGAAACCCTCGGTGTGCCGCTGCTCGGCTGGCGGACGAACACCTTCCCGGGCTTCTACCTGTCCCGGACCGAGTTCACCGTGGACTGGCGGGTGGGTGCCGCCGCCGACGTCGCGACCGTCATGGCGGACGCGCGGGCACTGGGCCTGCGCGCGGCCGTGGTCGTCGCCAACCCGGTGCCGGAGGCGGACCAGCTCGACCAGGAGCTGCACGACCGGGTCCTGGACGAGGCGTTGACGCAGGCGGCCCGCCGGGGGCTGCGGGGGAAGGCCGTCACCCCGTTCCTGCTGGCGACGTTCCACCGCGAGACGGCCGGCGCCAGCCTGGAGACCAACATCGCCGTGGTCCGTAACAACGTCACCGTCGCCGCCGACATCGCCGTTGCCTGGTCCGCCCACCCGACCGGCCCGGACCAGACATCCCCGGACCAGACATAAAGGCGCCGGAGGCCCCTGAGCAGCCGTACCGCTTTCGTGTCAGGCCTCCTACCTGCGACGATCGATTGTCGTGGACAGCGCGGAGGGGGTCCGGTGGGCAGGATCTGGCAGGCCGTGGCATGGTCGGCGGGGCCGCGTCTGAAATGGGCGCTTCTCCTTGGCTGGATCGTCATCGTGGCTGTCGCCAGCCCACTCGCGTTCAGGCTGTCCGACGCGCAGCGGAACGACGCCTCGTCCTTTCTGCCCTCGCGCGCCGAGTCCACCAGGCTGTTCGAGGCCCAGAAACTCCTGCCGGGCGGGGACTCCGTACCGGCGATTGTCGTCTTCTCTCGTGACCCTGAGCTGATACCTACCGACCGGAAAGTGGTCGAGGACGTCGGCCGCCGGATCGGTGAGTTCTCCGAGCGCCCGGTCAGCATGCCCATTTCCTCACCACGGGGAAATACCCTGCTACTTGCCGTCAGTATCGCCCAGAGCGCCGACGTCGTGGTGTTCACCGACAAGGTCGAGGAAATCCGGCGGATTGCCCGGGACGCGGCACCGCCGGGGCTCCAGACGTCACTGACCGGGCCGGCCGGGCTGGTGACGGACACCTTCGAGGTGTTCAGCGGAGTGGAGACCAGGCTGCTGTTCGTCACCGCGGGAGTCGTGGCGGTCATTCTTCTGCTCGTCTATCGGAGCCCCATCCTGTGGCTGATTCCGCTACTGACGGTCGCTATCGCCGACCAGACCGCCACTGCTCTGGTCTATCTCGCGGCCGAGCACGCGGGGCTGACCGTCAACGGGCAGAGCGCGGGCATTCTGCGGGTGCTCGTCTTCGGCGCCGGCACCGACTACGCGCTGCTTCTCATCGCCCGCTACCGCGAGGAGCTGACCCGTCACGCAGATGCGCACGCGGCGATGCGGGTCGCGATCCACCGGGCCGGACCGGCGATCGTCGCCTCAGCCGCCACGGTCATCATCAGCATGCTCTGCCTGCTGCTGGGCGAACTGAACTCCAACCGTGGCCTCGGCCCGGTCAGCGCGATCGGTATCGCCGTGGCGCTGGTGACCATGATGACGCTGCTGCCGGCGGCGCTGGTCGTGTGCGGACGGAGGCTGTTCTGGCCGTTCATCCCCAGCTACGGCGCGCGGACGCGGGAGGAGTCCGGGGCCTGGTCACGGGTCGGTGCGACGATTGCCGCCCGGCCGCGCACGATCTGGATCGCCGCCGTCCTGGTGCTGGCCGGGCTCGCACTCGCGACCACACATCTGAACACCGGCCTGCGTCAGGACCAGGGATTCACCAGACCGATGGACTCGGTCACCGGTCAGGAAATCGTGCAACACAGCTTTCCGGCCGGTACCACCGCACCGACATACATTGTCGCGAACGCCACCAGGGCGGACGAGGTACACGCGGCCATCGCGAAAAATCCCGCGGTCGCGACCGTCGTGGAAAGCGACCGCGGCGCGGGGCTGGTGCAGTTCCTCGTCATTCTTTCACAGCCGCCGGACACGAAGGCGTCCTTCGACACGATCAGACAGCTTCGGGACACCGTTCACGCGATACCGGCGGCGGACGCGCTGGTAGGCGGGAACACGGCGGTGAACCTGGACGTACGCACCGCCTCCGTGCACGACCGGAAGGTCGTCATTCCGGCCGTACTGGCGATCGTGGTCGTGATTCTCGGGCTGCTGCTGCGGTCGGTGGTGACCCCGCTGCTCCTGATCGCGACGGTGGTGCTGTCCTTCCTTGCCGCGCTCGGCGCGAGCGCGCTGGCCTACGACTGGCTGTTCGACTTCGCCGGAGCCGATCCCGCCCTGCCACTGTTGGGCTTCATCTTCCTGGTGGCGCTGGGCATCGACTACAACATCTTCCTCATGACAAGGGTCCGGGAAGAAGCCGGGAGAATCGGCACGCGGCCGGGGGTACGCCACGGCCTGGCCGTCACCGGCGGCGTCATCACCTCCGCCGGGGTCGTGCTCGCGGCCACGTTCTCGGCGCTGTTCATCCTCCCGCTCGTGCAGCTCGCGGAAGTCGGCTTCCTGGTGGCCTTCGGCGTCCTGCTCGACACGCTGGTGGTGCGTTCTGTTCTCGTCCCCGCGCTCGCCATCGACATCGGCCCGAAAATCTGGTGGCCCAGCCGGCTTGCGAAGCTGCCACCGGACCAGCCCACGACGGCGACCGACGTCGCCGTCCGAGAAGCGGACAGCGGAGCGGCCGCCGTCGGAACTCTTTATGGAGCCGCCGGCCGTACGAACACAATGCTCACACAGCCCTCGGACGAGTAGTTTTTTACGAGACTTTTCGGATGGGCGACCGCTACCCAGCCAAAGCCGCCGGCTGGTCAGCCGAAGGTCGGGAACTCCGGGCCGAAGATCAGACGCCAGAGGTTGACCGCCTCCTCGTGCCGGCCGACCTGCTCCGCCTCGACCGCCTCGTCGGCACGGGCACGGGCGAAGGCCACCGGCTCCCGCAGCGCGTCGACGTCCTGCGGCTGCAGGTAGGTCGACAGGTCGCCGCCGACCTCCGCGGGGTCGTAGGCGGCGAATCCCCTGCTCTCGATGTGCCGGAAGACCGCCGCCAGCCCCTGCCGGGTGTTCAGCCCACGATTGATCAGAATCTTGCCGGCGAGCGCCTCCAGATGGAAGGAGCGCAGCCGGCTGCCGTAGACCCGGTTCCAGGCCTTGAGCAGCCGCACGGCCGACGCGACCCGGGGGCCGGCGTCCGCCATCCAGCTGGCATGCCGCTCCGGGCGGGTCGGCAGCCAGCCGCCGACACAGTCCGGCATGACGTAGCCCGCCCGCGGATGGTCGAAGGCGGGCACCAGGTGGACGTCCGGCGCGCAGTTGTAGACGACGCGCATCGCCTGGCCGCGACTACCGATCATCTGGATGCGGTCGCCGCCGATCGCGTTACGGACGCGGAGCAGCAGATCGCGGGAGTCCCAGCGGAAGCGCTTCCAGGCGCTGTTGGCCGCGCTGAAGACCACGATGATGTCGACCTCGTCCACCGGGCGGATCATCGTGTCGCGGCCCGCGGAGCCGATGGTCGCCACTCCGACGAGTGGCAGCGCGCACCGCGGCGGGAAGATCGTCCGCAGGGCCTGCTCGGCGTCGTTGCGGCGGGCGTCGATGACCGCGCGGTCGTCGGCATTGAGCCGGATCAGGTCGTCGAGCTTGGCAAAGGCACGGGCCGTGGTACCGACCAACAGGGGGCTGGTCATGCCACCGGTGATCGGCCCAGTGATCGGCCCAGTGATCGGGCCCGTCGGCGGGTTCAGCGGGCTGACGGCAGGATCGCCCGCGAACAGCGGGTTGTGCGCTCCGGGGCCGGACTCCTCCGAGCGGCGCCAGTGCGGCGGAATGATCAAATGGTCGTAGGTGACCTCCGAGGCACGCTGCCCGGGCAGTGATCCGTCCAGGGTTCCTGCGAACGCGGCTTCGCGTTGAGTTTCCACGCTCACTCTGAGAACCTCCCCAGCGCCTGCGCGCCAGCCGTACGCCCCCCATCCAGGACACGCGCGGCCGGTCAGCCGACACGGAGTTGCGAAGTGAGCGGCCAGCCTTACCACCCGATTCGCGACATCGCATCTTATGGTGCCGCATCCTGTCGGGCGGTGAACACCGGGGCCAGATCGGTCGCGTTACGTGACGAAAACGGCCGGATCAGGCAGCAGCTACCAGGCCCGGCAAAAGCGGGCCGGAGCAGGGACAACACAAAAAACGATCAGTATTACAACACAATGATCAGAACAATAATGATCAGAATGGCGGCGGGCGATACCAGACCCGCCAGCCGTCGGGCAGGATGACGCTGGTGGGCACGAACGCGGTCGCGACGGCCAGCCGCTCGCTCGTCCGGTCGCCCAGGCGCAACCGGGCCTCAACCACGATCGGGCCGCGGAACTCAAGCCAGCCGGCCAACGCCCGCAACACCTCGGTGGCATAGCCGTGACGCCGGTAGGGCCGCCCGATGGACACCGACACCAGCGCGCGCCGGCCGAACGCGTCCACCGCCAGCAGCCCGATGGCCGCCGAGTCGTCACCACGGATCGTCCAGGTCATCACACCACGGCCGGCGCTGGCCCGGCGGCGCAGCGCGCGGCGTAACGCCTCGGTGGGATCACCGGTGACGTCGACGGCGATCCCCTGCACCTTGTGCAGATGGGTGCCCACCAGCAGCGGCCCGAGTTCCTCGGCGACGAACCCGGCGTTCCAGACGGTCAGCGGAAGCGCAAGCAGACGCAGGGTCGTCAGGGTCGGCGCATCAGCCACGGCGGGCGGGCTCCGCGACGCCGAGCAGTCCCCGTTCCCGCAGCAGCGCCTCGGTGCGGGCCATCCCCTCGTCCAGGCCGACGCGCGGCTGCCAGCCCGTCAGCTCTCGGATTCTGGCGATCGAGTAGGTTCCCGTACGGGTCAGTTCGGCCAGCGTCAGCGGGCCGAGATCCACATAGCCGCGGGGATGCAGCCGCGAGGTCACCCGGCCGGACAGCCAGCCGCGTTCGGCCAGCAGCCGGTCGGTGGCGTCGAGCGCGCGTACCAGCGCCGCCGGCACCTGTCCCGGCAGGGGCACGCCGGCCATCCGCGCGTACCGGCCGAAGAAGTCCGACGCAGTGATCGGCTCGCCGCCGGTGACGTGCAGGATCTCACCGGCGGTCCGCTCGGCACCGGCGACGGTGGCGACGGCCGTGGTCAGATCGTCGACGTGGATCGGGCTCAACAGCCCACGGCCACCGTCCACCAGGGCGAAACGCCCCGCCCGCAGCAGCAGCAGCGGCCACAGCGTCCACCGGCCGGCCCGTGGGCCGTAGGCGTCGCCGACCCGCAGCACCGTCACCGGCAGCCCCCGGGCGGACGCGGCGAGCGCCGCCCGTTCGGCCGCGGCGAGCGTGTCCGGGCGCGTCAGGCCGGTGGCCGTGACCGGCGCGCTCTCGTCCACCAGATCCGGGAAGGAGTCGCCCAGCACGCTCACACAGGAGAGGTGCACGACGCGGCCGACATCGGCGCGCTCACAGGCGTCCAGCAGTCCGGCGGTGCCCCCGACCGTCACCGAGTGTAGCTCACTGTCGGTGAGCGGTGCCAGACGTCGGCGCACGCCGGCGCGCACCGCACCCAGCTCCCCACCGCCACCCGTGCCGACGGCCGCCGCGTGCACGACAAGATCGGCACCGACCAGCAGCTTGTCCAGATCCGCCGGCCGGGTGACGTCCGCCACGACAATACCCGGGCCACGACGGACATCGACCGGTATGACGTGGTAACCGCGTCGGCGCAGCTCGTGCGCGACCGCGTCCCCGATGAATCCGCCGGCGCCAGTAACGACCGCGCGAGCCACGTCCCCCCTCATCGCTTTCCTGACAGCTCTGGAAGAGCCAACATCATAGGCGTCGCATCCCGTCACGTTCCGCTGTCAATACGTCGTTCGAGCGGCTCGACATCGACCCGACGTGACCGGAAGGCCAGACTAACCGGTGATGACGGTCACAGCCGTCACGGCCCACGCCTGGATGCCACGAGCACGACCGTCCGGGAGCGGAGCGCGACAACCGCTGGAGCACCCCGAGCGCATCCGGACGGACCAGATCGGCCAACACCCGTCGGACACGGCCAGCACCCGTCAGGCACCGGCCAGGACCTGTCAGGCACGGCCTACGGCGTCCCGAAATCCTGCGTCCAGTAGGTGCCGTAGCGGCCTCCGGTGGCATAGCCCACACCGATCTGCTTCAACGAACAGTTCAGGATGTTCGCGCGGTGCCCGGCGCTGTTCATCCAGCCCCGCACCACTTCCGCGGGTGTGCGCTGGCCCGCGGCGATGTTCTCCGCCGCGGCGGAGAACTCGTACCCGGCCTTCGTTATGCGCTGGAAGGGCGTCCGGCCGTCCAGGCTGTCGTGGCTGAAGTAGTCGTGGGCGGACATGTCAGCGCTGTGCGCCTGCGCGGCCGTGATCAGCCGGCGATCCGTCGTGAGCGCCGCGCAGCCCACTCTCGCCCGCTCGGCGTTCGTGAGCGCGATCACTTCGGACACCTCGCCCAGAAGCCGGTCGGACGGCGCACTCGTCACCGGCGTGACCGGGAGTGCCGGGGACGATACCCGTGCCACCAGGGCCGGCGCGGCCGATGTCGCCGGTGGTGGCGTGGCCGGGGTCGCCGGCGTCACCGGGGCCGGGACGGCCGGCAGGTCGGCCGTGGGCTGCGGCTGGGCGGGCACCTGGGTGGCGGTCAGCCGCGGCGGCGTGTTGACGATCCGTAGCTGGCTCGCGCGTATCGAGGGGGTCCGGGACGGATGGAACACGATCTCGGCCAGTGTGTAGGCGCCGTCGGGCAGCAGCCGGGTGTCCACGGTGGCCTCGTACGGGGCTGTGGGCGCCATCTGAACGTTCGTCGTGGGCCCTCGCAGGACGAACGCCACCCAGGTCCGGGTGTCCGCGGAAGCGGTGGCGCGCAGCCGCACGATGCCGCTGACGGTGCCGCGGTCGGTTGTCGGCTGCGCCGTCGACCGGGCGGCGAGCGCGAGCACGGCCGTCGACGACGCCAGTGCCGGGGCAACGACGACCGACCCGTCCGTACCGGCTGGCGCGGCGAATCGTGTCAGGAGCAGCACGGCTGTTCCGAGAACGCCGAGGACGACCGCCGGTACAACAGCAGGCCACCTCCGGCGAGCACGGTCGTACCCGCGATGTCGATCCATGGAACCTTCCGTCCGGTCGGCCCCCCGCGCGTGTCCCCCTCCGCCGGCCCATGGATCCGGGCCTACCGGACCGAACCATCGGCCACCAAGATCACTATCGTGTCGCCGTCGGTCGTCCAGCCGGCGCTCACAATAGCGAATAGCAGGCAGAACGGGCCATCGGGGGCTGGGCGCGCGCCCACCGCCGCGCCGGTGAACGGCCCGACGGCCATCTCTTCGCCCGCTCCGGCGGGCGACACCGGACGGTTCGGTCGCGTCACGCGCCCAGCCGCGACGGGGAGCGCGTTTCGGGCACGGCGGGAGCAATGCGGCAGGGCATCGCGACAGGGACATGTGGCGGGTACACGTGGCGGGGCATCCCGGTAGGGCATGGCGGGGCATAAGGCCCGTGGTCGGGAACAAACCGGGCCACGGCCACGGGCCGGAGTACCAAAGTGCTGATAGAAGGCACCGCCCAGGTCGTACGGACGGCTCTCGACGCATTCGCACGGGGCGCGGCCGGGTGCTTCCCGGTAACATAACCAGGCATGGCACCGGAAATCGCGATCGACGATACCCCGGCCGCCAGGGTGTGTCTGCCGGGCACGGGTCGACGCGGGCCGCAGCCACGAGATCCACGCGATCGAGGATCTGCTGGATGCGCTCCCGCGCGGTGAGCGACGCGCCCGCGCCCGGGCCGACCGCGGGCAACCCCGGCGGCGAGCGGGACGATGCCACCGGGTAGCCGAAAACCAACGGATGACACCACTCTCGACGAGGCCGAGAGTGAGGACGACGGCATGGTGCACCAAGCCCGGCAGACCATCCGTACTCACCCGTTGCGGCCGTCCTACCGGACGGGGAGTGTTCGTCATACCCTTCGCGCAACTTCCCGGCACGGCACACGTCCGAATCGGTAAAATATCACCGAACCGGGCACGCCGCGCCCCGACTGTCCACAGGAGCCAGACCGATGCCCATTGCCACCCCAGATATCTACGCCCAGATGCTCGACCGGGCCAAGACGGAGGCATTCGCCTACCCCGCGATCAACGTCACGTCGAGTGAAACCCTGAATGCCGCGCTGAAGGGCTTCGCGGACGCCGGGAGCGACGGTATCGTACAGATTTCCACCGGCGGGGCCGAATTTCTCTCCGGTACCAGGGTGAAGAACATGGTGCTCGGCGCGCAGGCCCTGGCCGAGTTCGCCCACCATGTCGCCAAGGCGTATCCGGTCAACATCGCGCTGCACACCGACCACTGTCCTGCCGGCAAGCTCGACACCTACCTGCGCCCGCTGGTCGCGATCTCCAAGGAGCGAGTGCTCAGGGAGGGCCGCGAGCCGCTGTTCCAGTCCCACATGTGGGACGGCTCCGCGGTCGAGATCGAGGAGAACCTCAAAATCGCCGACGCGCTGCTGGCGGACACGGCCCAGGCGAAAATCGTCCTGGAGGTGGAGATCGGTGTCGTCGGCGGCGAGGAGGACGGCATCGTCGGCGCGATCGACGAGAAACTGTACAGCACGCCCGAGGACATGTGGCGGACTGTCGAGGTCCTCGGCGCCGGGGAACGGGGCCGCTACCTGGTCGCGGCAACCTTCGGAAACGTGCACGGGGTATACAAGCCGGGCAATGTGAAACTCCGTCCGAGCATCCTGCGTGATGGGCAGCAGTATGTCGCGCAGAAGCTCGGGCTGCCAGCCGACGCCAAACCCCTCGACCTGGTCTTCCACGGTGGGAGCGGTTCCGACCTGTCCGAGATCCGTGAAGCGGTCGATTACGGCGTGATCAAGATGAATGTGGACACCGACACCCAGTACGCGTTCACCCGGCCGGTCGTCGATCACGTCTTCCGGAACTACGACGGTGTCCTGAAGGTGGACGGCGAGGTCGGCGTGAAGAAGCACTACGATCCGCGCAGCTACGGCAAGGCGGCCGAAGTCGGCATGGCCGCCCGCGTCGTGAAGGCGTGTGAGGACCTGCGTTCCGCGGGACGCTCCCTCGCCAACTGACCCCGCTCGGACGGGACGGCTCCACAACACGCTCGCCAGACCGGGCTTCGTCGTCCGGCTGGCGAGCGTTCGCGTGTGGGCGTCAGTCCCCGGGCATCGGGTGACCGCCAGCCGTCACCCGTCAGCGGTCATTCCGCATATGGCGCGGGTTCCGGAAAGGTCGCACCATCGTCGGATCACGGGTACGGTACACACCGTCCTGCCGTTCTATGCGTCTTCGGCGAAATCAACGGTGTTCCGCGCCGCGTGCGCCCGGCCGGCCGGGCCCGGCCTTTGGCCCGGAGCACGCGGACCGCCGGCTCGCACACGGGTTCCTACCCGGATAATCCGGTTCCGATCGTCACCGCCACGACGGGATACCGAGTTTTCCCGGCAATAAAAGTACGATGAAAGCAATAAGCGCGCGCACCCGCGCGCTACCATCCGCTCCCGAGCCCCGGCAAGAGCTGTCGGCCCGATGTGCGCATCCTCACGAAGCGGATTCCCCGCTTGTTCGGCGCCCAGCAATTGTTGTTATGGTCTGCGCCGTGCTCGCGATACAGCGAACACACGTCGGGCGGCACGCCGAATCCTGCCCTCGTCCGACGAAAACCCAAACTTGTGGCAGGAACGGGGGACCCACTTCTGGGCGCCGATATCGGGCGTCCTCGGGGTGAAGCCGCAAATGCGGCCGGGCAGTCCCAGCCCGAACCCGACAGCTCACTTCGCAGGCGTGGGGAAGGGCATAAACCAATATGTCCAGTGCACGTTCCCGAAATCGACATCACGAAACCGGCCGAACCCGGCTGGGCGCTCGGGCGCTGGTGGTCGCTCCCGCCCTGGCCGCGGCGGTCAGCGGAAGCATCGTGATGTCACAACCCGCCAGCGCCGCCACCACCTGGGCGCAGCTACGCCAGTGCGAATCCGGAGGGAACTACAGCACCAGTACCGGCAACGGTTACTACGGTGCCTACCAGTTCTCGCTGAGCACCTGGCAGAGCCTCGGCTACACCGGGCTGCCCAGCAGCGCCTCGCCCGCCACCCAGGACGAGGCCGCGCTGAGACTGGCCAACCGGTCCGGCTTCGGCCAGTGGCCGGTCTGCGGCCAGGGGATGGGCGCCGACCAGCTGGCGGCAGGCGCCAGTTCGTCCGGGGCCAGTTCGTCCGGCAGCGGCTCGGTGAGCGCGGGTGGGTCGACCGGGACCCAGCGCTGGGTGGTGAGTCAGAGCGCGCAGCGTCTCGCGGACAACACGCTGTTCACCACCGGGCTGATCTACCAGGTGCGCTCGGACGTACGAGCCTGGCAGCGCCAGATGAACAGGCTCGGCTACCGGATCAAGATCGACGGCCGCTACGGCCCCCAGTCCGCCTTCGCCGCCGTCCTCTTGCAGGGCTCGCGGGGCCTGCAGGAGGACGGCATCTGCGGCCCACGGACCAGGGCCGCCACCTTCGGCTGAACAACCGACTGAACAGCCGACTGAACAACCCGGCAGTCGAACGCCCCTCGGCGGCCAGCACCGCCCACCGGCGGCCCGCACGGCCCGAAAACAGGCGGCTCACCCGTGGCTGGACATCCGACGGATCGGGCTGGAGCACCACGGACAGCACAGCCATGATCTCTTCTCGTGTCAGGCCTCCGGCCGCATCCGGGAGAACCCCGGATCCGGCCGGCCTGGGAGCCGATCCGGCGGGGTCGGGAACCGACCCGGACGATCCTGCTCCCCGGCGTGCTCCAGAAGTGACAACAAGCACATTATCGATACGCAAGAAGCTTTACCCGTCACCATAAGTCACAGAATCCGGAGAAGGTGACCCCGCAGCGAAGCGGAGTCACACCGTCAGGTACGGTGACACATTCACGGTGCCTAGCCCATTCGGGTGATAACGGTCACGTGGGTGTAGTTCATCCGACACCCCGATTTGCTTCGATAGAACCAGACTCGCTAGAGTTCTCCCACTCGCCGGATCGGTGAGGCCGCCCGGACGGACGCCGAGTCCTGTCCCCGTTCGGTACGGCCCGAGCTACCGCGGAGCCACAAGGACAGGATCGGGGGAACCACCATCCGGACGTCCTCTCACGGAGTCCTTGGGGTAAAGCCGGCAGCGTCCCTCGGCGCCGCCGGCCGGGCTTGATTCCCGCCCGCACCCGACAGCTCACCTCGTAGGCGACGGGAAGGACCGACCCACATGCCGTCTGGTGGCAGGCACCGCGCCCCGCAACCTCCCTCCACCGTCATGAAGGTTCTGCGTACCACCGGTGCCGTAACGGCACTCGTGAGCAGCGGCCTGGCCGTCACGGCCGCACCCGCGAGTGCGGCGACCTCTGACGACTTCGCCAAACTCCGCCAGTGCGAGTCCGGTGGCAACTACCGGATCAACACCGGCAACGGCTACTATGGCGCCTACCAGTTCGACGCCAAGACCTGGCACAGCCTGGGCTACTCCGGTCTGCCCAGCGACGCACCGCCGGCGCTCCAGGACGAGGCCGCCTACAAGCTCTACAACGCCCGCGGCTGCTCCCCATGGCCGTCCTGCTCGGCCCAGCTGGGTCTGACCCGCAACGGCCCGGCACCGTCGTCGTCCAGCAGCACCGCCGCCTCCGCTCCCAGCAGCCCGATACAGCGCGCGATCACTCCGGTGCAGCCGGCGATGACGCTGGAACGCGCCAAGTCCCTGTTGAACTCGGAGGACTTCACCGGGACGGCGCTGTCCACCGCGCTGGCCGGCGAGGTCCGCCCCGACGCCTACGTCTGGCAGAGCGAGATGCGCCAGAAGAAGTTCATCCTCCAGGTGGACGGACGCTTCGGACAGGAGTCCCAGGGCCTGGCATCGCTCTACTCGTATCTGACCCGGGTGGACGACGGCAGCACCGGTGTGGTCGGCAAGAACCTCTGGGACGTCACGGTCACCAACCCGACCGTCCTGTAACATACCAGGCGCACCTTTCGCGCCATTTTGTGGCTTGAAATTCTGCGGCTTGAAATTTTGCGGCCAAAGGTTACGGAACGCTCAACGCTGTTCCTTTGCCGCCGGGTCGCGGCCGGATGACCTACCCGCCGCGCGCCCCGATCAGGTGATGGACCTGCCGGCTCACCCCCCTCCCGGCGGGTCCATCATCTGACGAACTCTCCCGGCTGGACGCGCCGCCGATCGGATCCGGCAGGATGAACCCCATGACAACCTCGCCCGGACGACCGGATCTGCTCGGTGGCCCACCGCCGACCAAACTCACCATCGATCCCGCCGCGGCGCGGGCGCTGGGCGCCGGCGAGGATCCGGAGACCGTCGCCGGCCACTTTCCCGACTCCAGCCTCGCCTGGGCAACCCTGGCCGAACGCTCCCTCGACGCCGGCAGCCCGGTGACCAGCTACGCCTATGCCCGGACGGGATACCATCGCGGTCTCGATCAGCTACGCCACGCGGGCTGGCGCGGGCACGGGCCGATTCCGTGGTCCCACGAGCCCAACCAGGGCTTCCTGCGGGCGCTCGCGGCACTGGCCCGCGCGGCCACCGCGATCGGCGAGACCGAGGAAGCGACCCGCTGCCGCGACTTCCTCGCCGACAGCGACCCTCAGGCGGCCGACGCCCTGGGCCTCAAGACCATCTGAGCCACGCGTGGGCGCCGCCTCACCGCTGCCTCACCAGCGTGGGGACACCCACGTCCGCCGGCAGCCTACTGACATCCGATGTAAGTTACGGTCGACGTAAGTTACAGGCGATGTAAGTAGAGGCGGATGGCGTTCGTCAATCGCACCGAAGAGCTTGCCGCGCTGGAACGCTGGTGGGCCTCGACCGACCCGCGGCCGGCGGTGGTCTGGGGACGGCGCAGAGTCGGCAAGACCGCCCTGCTGCACCGCTTCGCCGCCGGACGGCGGTCGGTCTTCCACACCGGCGCCGGCCGCGCCGCCCCGGGTGAGCTGGCGCAACTGTCCCGCCAGGTCGCCGACAGCCTCCCCGGACGGTTCCGGGACCTGCTCGCACGCCCGTACACCGACTGGGACGACGCACTCGACGACCTGGCCGCGGCGGCGGAACACGAGCCGCTCCTCGTCGTCCTGGACGAGTTTCCGGAGATCGTCGCCACCTCACCGGACCTGCCAGGCGTGCTGCGGGCCTTCCTCGACCGCGCCGCGGGCAGGACCAGGCTGCGGCTGCTGCTGTGCGGGTCGGCGGTGCGGCACATGACCGCGCTCCAGGAACAGCGGGCACCGCTCTACGGCCGGTTCGACCTGTCGCTGTCGCTGCATCCGTTCCGCCCGCACGAGGCCGCGCTGATGCTGCCCGGGCTCACCCCGGCCGACCGGGCGTTCGTGTACGGGCTGGTCGGCGGAGTACCGCTCTACCTGTCGTGGTGGGATCAGGACGCGGACGTCACCGACAACCTGCTGCGGCTGGCCTGCCAGCCCGGCGCGTCCCTGCTCACCGAGGGGCAACTCGTGCTGGCGACCGAGGTGGAACACAGCGAACATCCAGCGGCGGTGCTGCACGCCATAGCCTCGGGCCGCACGCAGTACAACGAGATCAAGAATCACATCCGGGCCGAGCCGGCACGCACCCTGGACCGGCTCGTCGAACTGCGCCTCGTCGAACGCGTCATGCCGGTGACCGACACCGCGCGCAGCCGACGCCGTGTCTACCGGATCGCCGACAACTTCCTCGCCTTCTATCTCGGCACGCTTTCCCGCTTCCGCCCCGAGATCGACCGCGGCCTCGGGGAGGCGCTGCTGCCCGTACTGCTCGAAAGCCTCGACGATCATTTCGGCTCGCCATGGGAGGAGGCGTTCCGGGAGCATCTGCGACGGCTGGCCGTCGCGGGCTCGCTGGGGCCGGGCATCGTCGCGGTCGGGCCCTACTGGGGCGCCGCGGCCGGGACGAGATCGACGCGGTCGTACTCGCCGGCCGGGACCGGCATCCCGTGCTGGCCGGCGAGGCGAAGTGGACGCGAAGCGTCGACGGCCGACGGCTGGCCGCCGGCCTACAGGAGAAGATCCGCGCCCTGCGGCCCGGCGGGCCCACGGCGAATCCGCGAGAGGACGGCACCGGGCCACGCAACGGTGGCGGCCAGCGGGAAGCGGACCCTCCCGGATCGATCCGCCTCGCTGTCTGCGCCCGTGAGGAGATCCGGAACCCGCCACCCGAAACCCTCACCGTCACAGCCAGCGACATCTTCTCCCCGCCCTGACGCTGCCGGGTTCCGGGGCCAGTCCGTTGTCGGCGGGTCGGCAGGTCTGCAGGGACGCTGGAGCGCGTGGCGGGCACCATCCCGATCCACGAAGTCCGCAAACCGCCTCGGATGGGCCGGCGTTTCCAGGATTTCCTGGGCGGCACGACAAACGGTGTGAATCCAGGGTTGTGGCCGCGGCACCGCATTCATATCGTTCGGCAGCCGCAGCCGCCGGAACAGCGGACGGAACAGTAGCCTTGTTGTTTGCTGATACCGGTTTCAGTACGGACAAGGCCCGGTATACGCGGATCCGGTGCATACCGTGCTTCCATGCCCTCTGCCGAACACGAATCCCCGGTCGCCCTGACCAAGCTCGACCCGGACCTGATGGCCTGGCTGTTGGCCACCGTGTTCAACGTCAAAATGCCCGATTACCACCACGCTCGCACCGAGGCCACCGACGTCCGCGTCATGGTCCCGCGCACCTACCACGCCGACGGCATCGTGCTGTTCTGCGATCCGGTGGACCGGCCGCTGCTGGCGGCCGTGCTGGAGGTCCAGCGTGGCCGGGACCTCGCGAAACAGCGAACCTGGAAGCTGTACGTGGCCCAACTGGAGGCCGAGCTGGACGTCGACACGGCGCTCGTGGTCTTCTGCCCCGACTCGGCGACAGCCCGCTGGTACCGGCGCCTGCTCCCCTCGGACGGGCCGAGCGGCCTGCTGCTCCGGCCGCTGATCTTTACGCCGGGTGACGTGCCGCTGGTGGTGGACGTGGAGCTGGCCCGGGCGAACCCGGCACTGGCGGTACTCTCCGCGCTCTGCCACGGCGGTGGCGCCGAGGTGGACGCCGCGTTCCCGGCGTTGTTGGAAGCGTTGCGTTCCGTAGGCCCGCAGAAAGAGATCTTGTACTATGACGTCGTACTGGCCGGGCTGCCCGAAGCGGCCCGGGCCCGCTGGGAGGCTTTCATGACCACCACCGCCGATCACGAGTACCGCAGTGAACTGCTCCGCAGCACCGCCGCTCAGGGGAAGGCTGAGGGGAAGGCACAGGGGAAGGGAGAAGACATCCTGACCGTGCTCGACACGCGCGGCGTGCCGGTGCCCGATGCGGTGCGCGAGAAGATCCTGGCCTCCACCGACCTGGCCCAACTGGACGTCTGGCTGCGCCGCGCGGTCACCGCGGCCACCGCCGCCGACGTCATCGACGAGTAGCGCACCCGAACGATCTATCCCACCTGCCCGGTGCCGGCGGCCCAGTCCTCGGCGAAGGTCTCTGTCTGGGCGATGACGAGGTCGATTGCCTCCCGCGCCGCGTCTGGCGGGTGACCATACCCGTGTGCATCACGCAGCCAGCATCGCCTGCCCACGGCGGATCCGCGCGACGATGACAATCGGCGGGAGGCGGGCGATCCAGGACAGATTCGCCTTGCCGTCTGTGCCCGAGAGACGATCAGAAACCCGCCAACCGGAGCCCGCACCATCACAGTCGCCAACATCTTCTCCTCGCGGTAACGGCCGGCGGGCGGCAACTGTTCTGTTGACCTGCCTTGTCGACGAGAACAGCGGATCACACGGGCGACCACTTCTCCTCCCCGTTGCTCCACCGACGGGGTGGAACAATGGATCGCATGGCCGACACCATCCCGATCTACGGGGTCCGCAACCGCGTTGAGAAGAACGGGCCCGCGATCCGCGATGCGCTCCGTCCAGACGATCGCGACATGTTCGTGGCGGAACTGCGGATCGCGCTGGCAGAGGCGGACAACACCCTCAACCTCGACCCGGTGAGCGCAGTGATCGACAAGTGGTGGGGGCAGGCGGTGCTCACCGCCAACCCAGAGATCGAAGCCGGCGCTCTCGCGGACCGTCGACGCGTAGCGGCCGGGGACCCCACCGTGCTCGGAGCGACCACCTCATACCCAGCCGGGGATCCGGAGGTGACCAATGGCCAGATACACGATCCGCTGGGTCACCTACGCCGAGCAACAGCGTGACACGCTACCCTCCGAGAGCCGTCATGATCTTGAAGCGCTCCTGAACCGGCTGATCAACGACCCGCGCCGTCAGGGCACCTACGACAAGCGCACCGAACTGTGGCGGACGGTCTTCGGGTACGGGCTGCTGACATACAGCATCGAAGACCGATGGGTCACCATCACCGTACTCCGAGCCACCTGGATCGGTTAAAACACTGATCAAGCAGCGTGAATCCCATTCACAACCATCCGCACAGGCCATGATCGGTGCGAGTTTGTCGTCGGGTACGCTTTTTGGCCATAAAAGCATGCACAACAACAAACTCACACTGATCTCCGCCGATGGTCGGACGTCCATCGACACGTATCGTCGTTCGCGAGGATACGTATGGTTACCTGCCGGCGCTTTAGGGCGTACTGGCCGGGCTGCCCGAAGCGGCCCGGGCCCGCTGGGAGGCTTTCATGACCACCACCGTCGATTACGAGTACCACAGCGAACTGTTCCGCAACATCGCCGCCCAGACGGATAGGGAGGCGATCCTGACCGTGCTCGACGTGCGCGGCGTGCCGGCGCGCGAGAAGATCATGACCTGCACCGACCTGGCCCAGTTGAACCTCTGACTGCGTCGCGCGGCCACCGCGACCGCCGCCGACGTCATCCACGAATAGCGCACCCGAGCAAGCATCCAACCACCCAGCGGATACGCCGCGCCGTCAGTGGGTGAGAACACGATCGCCGGCTACCGGGTCGCGGTGCGCGTCCACCTGATCCCGGGCCTGGGCGCGCATCGTCTGGAACGGCTCGAACCGGAGCACATCGAGGCGCTGTACCAACGGATGCAGAAAGCGGGGAAGTCCGCAGGCACGGCGCACCAAGCGCACCGGACGTTGCGTGCGGCACTGAACGAAGCGGTGCGCCGGGGGCACCTGGGCCGTAACTCCGCCGCACTGGCCCGCGCCCCCGGCTTGCCGAGTCGGATGAGGAGGTGGAGCCATACTCGGTGAGTAAGGTTCAGCGTCTACTGACCGAGGCCGCGCGTCGGCGCAACAGTGCCCGGTGGGCGATCGCGCTCGCACTGGGTCTGCGGCAGGGGGAGGCGTTGGGCCTGAAGTGGCCGGATGTGGACCTTGACGCGGGCCTGCTGCGGATCCGGCGAGGTCGGTTGCGTCCGAAGTACGAACACGGCTGTGGGGCCACGTGTGGGCGCAAGGCTGGGTACTGCCCGGACCGGGTGCAGGTCCGGCCGGATACCAAGGACGTGAAGTCCCGGGCCGGCCGGAGGGTCATCGGTCTACCCGACCCGCCGGTCAGGATCTTGCGGCACCACCGGGAGGTGCAGGACAAGGAGCGGGTAGAGGCCGCCCAATTGTGGCGGGAGGCCGGATGGGTGTTCGCGACGCCGACCGGTGGCCCGCTCAACCCGAACACCGACTACCAGGAGTGGAAGGAGCTGTTGCAGGCTGCGGGCCTGCGGGATGCCCGGTTGCACGACGCCCGGCACACCGCGGCCACGGTGTTGCTGCTGCTCGGCGTCCCTGACCGAGTGGTGATGGGGATCATGGGATGGTCGTCGGAGAGCATGCGGCGGCGTTATCAGCACCTGACCGACCCAATTCTTCGGGATGTCGCCACCCGTCTGGGCCTGCTGCCGTGGGAGGAGCCACCGGGGCCGGCGGACAGGTCCGAAGAGGGCAACTGAGACCGGAAATGAGACCGGATGATCCAATACCGGGTCGGTCGGGGATGGCCGACCCGGCGGAATCGCCTGGTACCAAAGGGCGGAGGATGCGAGATTCGAACTCGCGAGGGGTTGCCCCCAACACGCTTTCCAAGCGTGCGCCCTAGGCCACTAGGCGAATCCTCCGTCGACCACACTATCGGATCCGAGGGACGATCGAGGCAGCGGGCCGGGTGATCCACCGCTGGCCAGGGCGCGGCGATGGAGATCTCCGTGGATTTGACCAGGACGGTGACCTCGGAGCCCGCCGCGAGGCCGAGCTCGCCGACGGCCGCCTTGGTTATCGCGGAGGTGATCGTTTCCCCTCCTTCAATAACGATCTTCACAACGGCCATCGCCCCGCCCTGGTCGATCGCGGTGATCGTGCCGGGGATCTGGTTGCGGATGCTCAGGCCGGACACCTCGCCCACGGCCAGGGACACCTCGGTCGCCTTGACCAGGATCTGGACCTGTGCGCCACTGGCGATGCCAAGCTCCCGGACCGCCTCGGTGGTCACCGCGGTGACCACTTCCCGCCCGGCGGCGAGACGGATCTTCACGGCGCTGATCGCCTCACCGGAAGTGATCTCAGTCACAGTGCCGGAGAGCTGGTTGCGAATACTGATGCTCATGCTCGACCTCACCGAGTTTCCTGCGTGTCGTGGGCGATCGGGTGCCGCTACCTTCGCACGGGACGCACTCGTGCCGTCGTGACGCTGAGTGGTATGGAACAGTTTGCCGGGGCGCACCGTGCGGACAATGGTCACCGCTGGCAGGTGCCCCCGCCGCGAAGATCCTCCCGGCAGGCCATAGACTGTCGGACAGACCCCTCGTGCGGCGTCACCCTCGTGAAACCCCCCAGGGCCGGAAGGCAGCAAGGGTAAGCAGGCTCTGGCGGGTGTGCGGGGGGTCGCCCTTCGTTACGGGGTCTTCTTCGTCACGAGGTCGCGGTCCTGGGTTACGACGAGGTAGGTCCAGTGAGCGGTGCGCTGTACAACCGATACCGTCCGGCGACCTTCGCCCAGGTCGTCGGCCAGGAGCATGTCACCGGCGCGCTCATGCAGGCGCTGCGCACCACCCGCATCCACCACGCCTACCTGTTCAGTGGGCCGCGCGGCTGTGGCAAGACGTCGTCCGCGCGCATCCTCGCCGCCTCCCTGAACTGCGTGGACGGCCCGACGCCGCAACCGTGCGGGGTCTGTGACCAGTGCGTGTCGATCCGCGCTGGGGTCAGCATGGACGTCACCGAGATCGACGCCGCCTCTCACGGCCTCGTCGACGATGCCCGTGACCTGCGGGAACGCGCGTTCTTCGCGCCCGCCTCGGCGCGTTTCAAGGTGTTCGTCGTGGACGAGGCGCACATGGTCACCGCGGCGGCCTTCAACGCCCTGCTCAAGGTCGTCGAGGAGCCCCCGCCGTATCTGAAGTTCGTGTTCGCGACCACCGAGCCGGACAAGGTCATCGCCACCATCCGGTCCCGGACGCACCACTACGCGTTCCGGCTGGTCCCGCCCGGCGTGCTGCGCGATCATCTGACGTCGATCTGCGCGCAGGAGGGCGTGGACGTCGACCCGACCGTGTTACCGCTGGTCGTGCGGGCCGGCGCCGGGTCGGTCCGGGACTCACTGTCCGTCCTCGACCAACTGCTCGCAGGTGCCGGCCCGGACGGTCTGGGCTACGAGCGGGCGGTCGCGCTGCTCGGCCTGACCGACGGCGTCCTGCTGGACGAGGCGGTCGACGCCCTGGCCGCGCATGACGGCGCCAGCGCCTTCACCGTCATCGACAAGGTCGTCTCCTCCGGGCACGACCCACGCCGCTTCGCCATGGACCTGCTCGAACGCCTGCGGGATCTGATCGTGCTCGCGGCCGTCCCGGACGCCCCCGCCAAGGGGCTGCTGGAGACCTACTCGGCCGACCAGCTCGAACGGATGCGTGACCAGTGCACGCGGATGGGCCAGGCCGAGCTCTCCCACGCCGCCGGCGTCGTGCACACCGGCCTGGTCGAGATGCGCGGCACGACCAGCCCGCGGCTGCTGCTCGAACTGACACTGGCGCGCGCACTGCTGCCCGCCGCGAGCTCCGATCCGTCGGCACTGCTGGTCCGCATCGAACGGCTGGAACGTCAGGGGGTGGCACCCGGTGCCGCCACCGCCCCGCCCGCGGGCGCCACGGGCGTCGCGAGTACGGCCCCCGGCACGCAACCGGCCGTCCTTCCAGGTCCGGCCACCGCCGCGGGCGCGGTTGCCGCGGCAGGCCCAAACGTCGCGGCGGGTGCGGTTCCCACGGGCCCGGCTGCCGCTGTGGGCGCGGTTGCCGCTGTGGGCGCGGTTGCCGCTGTGGCGGCTCCGGGCGTCCCGACGGCAGCTCCGGCCGCCGCCGGACCGGCATCCAGAACAGCTCCGGCCAACGTGGCGGGTCCTGGGTCTGGGGGAACGGTTCCCGGCGCGGCGGCCGCGCCGGGAACCGGCGCGCCGATCCGAGCCCCGCAGCGGCCTGCCGCGACTGCCGCGGCGCCGGCTCCCGGTCCGGCTGGCTGGGCTCCCGCGGCCGAGGTGCCGCCACCAGCCGACGTCCGTCCTGGCTCTTTCGCTCCCGTTCCTCCCGCGGCTCCGCCGGACGGGCCAAGCGGGCCGGGCGGGCCGGGCGGCGGAGCCGACGTCGGCCGGCTGCGCGCGGTCTGGGGCGACGTGCTGCGCGCAACCCGGTCACGCAAAGCCACCACACATGCCCTGCTGCAGGAGTACGCATCGGTCGCGGACGTCCGCCGCGACGAGGTCGTCCTGGCCTTCTCAGCGCCACCGATCGCCCGGATGTTCGGCCAGGGCAGCAACGTGGACGTCCTGTGCGCCGCGCTGACCGAGGTCGTCGGCGGCACCTGGCGGGTCACCATCGCCGCGGGCGGCGGGCCGTCAGGCGGGCCGCCCGGGGGGGCAGCGCCATCCGGCGGCGCCGGACCGTCCGGCGGCGCCGGCCCGTCGGGTG